>JBAYNP010000009.1:0-14720 GCA_041678785.1 Patescibacteria group bacterium
ATGGTAAAGTTTTCCAGCTTAAAGCTTACGAAATCCCAGTCGCCTCGAGACAGGGTAAAGGACAGGCTTTGGTCAATTTCCTCCAGATTTCACCTCAAGAGAAAGTTTCGGTCATTTTGGCCCTCGAAGAATTGAAAAAAGAAGAAAAATATATGGTCATGGCCACTAAAGAAGGTGTGATCAAAAAGACCGACTTAGCCGATTTCGCCAATGTCCGTCGCTCAGGTTTGATTGCGATCAAGCTCAAAGAAGGCGATGTTTTGGAATGGGTCAAGCCGTCAACTGGAAGTGATAGCATCGTCTTGGTCACTGCCAATGGGCAAGCGATTCGTTTCAAAGAAAAAGATATTCGTCCAATGGGTCGCACCGCTTCTGGTGTCAAAGGAATTCGACTCAAGAAAAATGATAATGTGGTCGGCATGGACGTAATTACTTCGGATGTGGCCAACGGAGATTTGCTGGTGGTGATGTCGCATGGCTATGGTAAGCGTACCAAATTGAAAAATTACAAAATTCAAGGTCGTGGTGGTTCTGGAATCAAGACTGCTAACGTTACTTCAAAAACTGGTAATTTGGTGGCTTCGAGAATTCTAGACATCAAAAACTTGCCTGAAAGTCTAAAAGGTGATTTAATTATTATATCTGAAGCTGGTCAAGTTATTCGTTTGGAAGTCAAAAGTGTTTCCGAACTTGGTCGAGCGACTCAAGGCGTCCGCCTAATGAGCTTCAAGAAAAAAGACGATAAAATTGCATCAATAACATTAGTTTAATAATATGTCGGATACATACAATCCAAAAAAGAAAAAGCGTGCGACAACTCATGGTTTTTTGGTACGTTCTGAGACCAAGAATGGTAAAAAAGTTCTCAAGAGACGTCGTGCCAAAGGCAGAGTCAAGTTAACAACCGTTTAGTTTTCGGCCTATGTTGCCAAAACAATTTCGTTTACGCAAAACAAAAGACTTCGATCTGATCTGGAAGAAAGGGCGAAGTTTTTTTGTTAAAACTTTGGGAGCCAAGGTGGTCAAAAATGAACTACCAGATTCTCGTTTTGGTTTTGTGGTTTCGACCAAAATTTCCAAAAAAGCTGTTGTGCGTAATCGGGTCAAGCGTCTTTTGCGTCAAATGATTCATGAAAAGCTAGCCGAAATTAAGCCTGGCTTTGACGTGATATTTTATGCTCGACCAGGAATTCAAATTTTAGAAACACCCGAGTTCAATCAGCAAGTCAAATTTACCCTAACCAAGCTAGGACTTCTCAATGAAAAATAGAATTAGTTTTATCAATGAACTTGCCAAACAAATTGTTTTGGGTTTGATTAAGACTTATCAAAAAACTTTGTCACCAGATCATGGAGCTTTTTCGTTTTTGCACCCTTGGGGTTATTGTCGCTTCCAGCCGACATGTTCGGAATATGGTTATCAAGCAATCGAAAAATATGGTATTATAAAAGGTGGTTTCAAGGCACTCTGGCGAATTATGCGTTGTCATCCTTGGAGCAAAGGGGGTTATGACCCAGTTGATTAATTAATAAAATTTCATGATCGAATTATTTAACGTCGTTTTATATCAGCCACTACTCAATTTGCTAGTCTTTTTTTATAATGTGATTCCTGGTCATGATGTCGGTCTGGCGATTATCGCAATGACGCTTTTGATTCGCTTACTTTTGTATCCATCGTCGGTTAAATCGATCAAATCTCAAAAGGCAATGAAAGATCTCCAGCCGAAACTTGACGAGCTCAAAAAGAAATACGCCAATCAAAAAGAAAAAATTGCTTCCGAGACCATGGCGCTTTATAAAAGCGAAAAAATTAATCCATTTTCTTCTTGTCTGCCGTTATTGCTTCAATTACCATTTTTAATTGCGGTTTATCAAGTTTTTAGAGTCGGACTAACTAATGGTAGCTTAGATAAACTATATTCATTCGTTTATAATCCTGGGACTCTCAATGCGATGTCTTTTGGAATTTTTGATCTCTCCAAGCCAGTGATTATTTTTGCGTTATTAGCTGGTGTCGCTCAATTTATCCAATCAAAAATGTTGACTTCGACTCGACCAGCCAAAGAAATCGCCACCAAAGAAGGCGCCAAAGATGAAGACATGTCAGCGATTATGAATAAACAGATGCTTTATATGATGCCGATAATTACGGTCGTCATCGGTTGGACATTGCCAGGCGGATTAACCTTATATTGGTTTTTGAGCACGCTTTTGATGGCAGGTCAGCAATGGATAATTTTCAAACAGGCGGATAAAGAAAAAGAATTGCCAAAGATTGAGGTGGTAAATTAAAAATATTTTAGATAAAAAGCGACGTCGGAAGACGTCGCTTTTTTGATTGAAGTAGGTGATGCGTGTTTGAAAGCGCCCGCTCAAGGTGCTTGCGCTTCTGAGCGGGCGCTTTCAGCCACGATTTGTGGTTTTTTAAATAAATCAGATTTAGTCGAATAGTGCTAATCGGTTTTGAAAGCGACAATAATTATTGTCGCTTTCAAAACCTTAATTTGCAAGATTTTATTTGACCTGCGAGATAAATTGAGCTATTATATCAATACAAATTGATATGTAAAAATTATGAAACAAAAATGTTGTTGCAATAAAAAAATAGCTGAAGAATTTCTTGGGTTGGCAAAATTTTTACGACTAATCGGTGAAGATAATCGTTTGAAAATAATTTGTCTGTTAAAAAATGGCGAGCGTTGTGTTTGTGAAATCTGGCAAAACCTTGATTTGCCCCAAAACCTTATCTCTAGTCACTTAAAAATTCTCAAAGGTGCCAATTTAATTTTTAGTCGACGAGAAGGAAAAAACATATATTATTCTATTGATCAAAAAACATTCAAAAAATATAATTTAGCACTAACTAATTTTTTAAAAAACTATGAAAAATAATATGGTCGCAATTCAAGTTTTTGGTTCGGGTTGCCCAAATTGCAAAAGGTTATTTGAATTAACCCAAAAGGCAGTCGAGGAATTAAATTTAAATGTTGAGGTCGAATATATTACAGATATTCAAAAAATTATTGAATTAGGCGTGATGTCTTCACCAGTTTTGGTTATCAATGGCAAAGTTGTTTTGGCCGGTCAATTGCCAAACTTAGAAAAAATCAAAGAATTAATTTCTGATTGCAGTAGCTTACCTGAATCGAAAAAATCAGGTTGTTCTTGCGGAGGTTGTTGTCAATAAAACTATGAATATTTTTTATCCAATCCAATTTTTGGCCGATTTGATCAGTTATAATTTAATTGGCTTAGCCAGAGAGTCTTATCTAGCGAGTGCGGTTAATTTTTTTATTTTTGATACCATAAAAATATTTATTCTTTTGGCGGTGATTATTTTTGTAGTCTCAATTATTCGTTCGTATTTGCCACCAGAAAAGATTCGAGTCATTTTATCACGCAAAAATAAATATCTTGGAAATTTTTTGGCGTCGCTTTTGGGAATAATCACTCCGTTTTGTTCTTGTTCTGCCATCCCGTTGTTTTTGGGTTTTGTTCAGGCTGGAGTCCCACTAGGAACGACTTTTTCGTTTCTAATTGCTTCTCCGATGATCAATGAAGTCGCTTTGATTTTGCTTTTGGGAATGTTTGGTTGGAAAATAGCCTTGATTTATATCGGTAGTGGTTTGATTATTGCGATTATTTCAGGAATAATTATTGGCAAATTAAAAGTTGAAAATTTGGTCGAGTCGTTTGTTTATCAAAATAGCGCTAACGGTAATGTCAACTTGCCAAAAATGACCACCAACGAGAGAATAGTCTATGCCAAAGATTATACTTTGGATATTTTAAAAAAAGTATGGCTATATATTTTGCTAGGAGTTGGAATCGGGGCATGGATCCATGGTTATTTACCGGCCGATTTTCTAGCTCAATATGCTGGGTCAGATAAGTGGTATGCAGTACCCTTGGCGGTTTTAGTTGGCATTCCGTTATATTCAAATGCGGCTGGAGTTATCCCGCTGGTGTCTGCTCTGACCGAAAAAGGAGTCGCGATGGGAACGACCCTGGCCTTTATGATGTCAGTCACCGCTTTGTCGTTGCCCGAATTTATGATTTTGAAAAAAGTGATGAAAACCAAACTTATTTTTATCTTTGCCGGTATTGTCGGCTTGGGCATTATGCTTACGGGGTTTTTGTTTAATTTAATTTTAAAATAAAACGATGAATAAAAAAATAATTTTTGGATTATTAGTTGGGATAGTCGTTGTTGGTGGTTTGTTTATTCTGGGAACATTAAAGCACTCATCAGTCGAATCTAAAGCAAATGGCTTGGAAGATAAAATAGTCAAAGCCGAAAAAGTCGAAGTTTTTTTATTTCATGCGACTCGACGTTGTCCGACGTGTGTTGCGATTGGTAAATTAGCTAGTGAAACCGTCGATGAATATTTTAAGTCAGAATTACAAGCCGGTAAAATTGAATTTAGAGAAATAAATATTGATTTACTAGAAAATAAAACCTTAGCAGAAAAATTTCAAGCGAGTGGTTCAGCTTTATTTATCAATGCTATCTATGCTGACCAAGATAATATCAGCGAAGATCTACAGGTTTGGCAATTAACTCAAGATAAAGCGCAGTTTAAAGCTTATTTAAAAAACAAACTGGATAATTTAATAAAAGAGTGATATGGAAATTCTTAATTCTTTAATTAACAACTCCCAGATTCCAATTTTGTCAGCTTTTTTGTTGGGAATTTTGACTTCGATCAGTCCGTGTCCACTAGCCACCAACATCACCGCCATTGCTTTTATTTCTAAAGATATCAAAACTCCAAAACATACGATTTTAGCCGGTCTTTTTTATACACTTGGTCGTAGTATTAGCTATACTTTATTGGCGATTTTGGTTTATTTTGGTCTATCGTCTTTTGGTGTTGCCAAAATTTTTCAAGGTTGGGGCGATAAAATCTTGGGTCCAATTTTGATAATCATCGGCTTGGTAATGCTTGGGGTTATTAAAATTAATTTAAAAAATAACAGCCAGGTGATTGAAAAAATAAAACTATGGCTAGTAGATAAGGGATATCTTGGGTCTTTAGCTCTCGGAATGTTGTTTGCGTTCGCATTTTGTCCATATAGCGGGGTATTATTTTTTGGAATTTTGATTCCACTAGTAATTAAAGCAACTAGTGGTTTGGTTTTACCGTTATTTTTTGCCTTAGGCACGGGATTGCCTGTGATTATTTTTTCATTGCTCATTGCTTATGGTGTACAAAAAATCGGTCGGGCATTTCAAATAGTTCAAAAAATTGAAAAGTGGCTTCGATATGGAGTTGCCTCGATTTTTATCTTGGTGGGAGTTTATTATTTACAGTATTTAATTTGGTATTTGATTCGTTTATAAAATAAGCCTCCCCATTTTTAGTTTCCCAAAAAAATGCTAAAATAAAAGCATGAAACAAAACTTTATTTTTAGCACAATCAAAGTTACTGTAATTGATATTTTGCTAGACATCATTCATTTCCCTGTCTGGTGGTATTCTTCGGGTTTTATCAAAACCCTCAAAGTTTGTGGTTTGAGTATTCAAAATTCATATCATGATTCGGCAATCGGAATTTTGTTACGCAATATGTTCAAGCCGATGTACGGTGAGTATTCTTTTACTGGGCGTGTTATTAGTTTTTTTGCCAGAATTTTTATTTTACTATTTAAGCTAATTCAATTGGTTATTTGGATTGTGGTTCTTTTGGCGACATTACTTTTGTGGCTTGGTTTGCCAATTATAGCGATTTATCAAATTATAAATTATGGAATTCCAAGATAAAACAAAATTTATTGAACAAAAATATAAAGGCCAAAATGAAATTTGTGGTCAAGTTAGCGGCAAGATTTTATGTTGGCAACAGTCAATTAATGATGGGCAGATTTTTATTAATAATCTTAATAATTTTTTGTATTTTTTTATCAATTTAATTTTGGTTTTTGGTGGCGTCGTTGGCTTGATTTGCTTAGTTAATCGCTATGTAGAGTATAAATATCTTGAAATAATTGCACGCACTTTTGTAAATAATCCAGATAATGAAATGTTATTTTTTTGGTGGGCAATTTTATTTTGGATGTATCTGATTTATCGTTTAAAATATCGTGCTGACAAAAAACACAACAATAAAATTGCCAGCGTTGTTGAAAATCTAAAGGGGCCACAAATTATTGAAATTTCTAATGGCTTTTCTGAGCATTCAAAAAAAATAATTTTAGAAACATGGAAATTGGCTAATTCACTTCAACACGAAGAAGTTATTGATGCTCATCTTTTTGTAACTCTTTTGAAATCTACTGAAATTAAAATTATTTTAGGTCGCTTAGGAATTAGTCGTCAATTTTTGCGGGACAAAATAACTGGAGTTTTAAGTCGATTAACTCGAACTAAAACTGGAACTCAATTTTCAACTCAGTTCAAGAAAATTTTAATTCAAGCCTACATTTATGCTTACCAAAATAAAAAACCTCAAGTCAGTTTGCAAGAAATCGTATTGGCTTTAGTAATGGAAGAGGGGGTGATCAAAGATTTATTTTATGATTTAGAAATTGAACCTGATGATTTAAAAAATGTGATTGCTTGGATTGATATCAATCATCGTATTCAAGAACAAGTAATTAATTTTCAACGCAAAGCTCGTTTTAAGCCAAAATCAAACATGGATAAGGCTTGGACAGCAATAGCAACTCCATTTCTAAATCAATTTGGTCAGGACTTGACTGCACTAGCTCGTGAAGGTTATTTACCTTTGTGTGTTGGACGAGATAATGAAATTAATCAGATTATGCGATTAATTGAAGCTGGTAAAACCAGTTTGCTTTTGGTTGGTTATCCTGACGTGGGTTGTAATACAATTATTGAAGAGATTGCCCAACTGATGGTTTCAGAAAATGTACCCGAAGTACTTCAAGATAAGCGCTTGGTTAGTCTGAGCGTCTCAAGTCTAATTGCTGGCGGTTCGGAAATTGGTGAAATCGAAGGTCGTTTGCAAAGAATTTTAGCCGAAGTGATGCGAGCGGGGAATGTCGTTTTGTTTATTAGTGATGTGCATAATATGATTGGAGTAACAACATCCAATGGCGAAATGGATCTTTCGGAAATGTTGTCTGAAGCTTTAGGACAAGGCGGATTTATGGCTTTTGCAACATCCGATCCAGTCGAATACAAAAAATATCTTGAAAACAAATCTTTGGGAAATACTTTTGATAAAGTCGATATTTCCGAGCCAGATAAAAACCAAACAATTCAAATTCTGGAATCAAAAGTTGGTCCGATCGAATGCAAACAAGAGGTTTATTTTTCTTATGAATCATTGAATCAAATTTTTCAACTTGCCGAACGTTATGTTCAAGATAGAGCATTACCAAAAAAAGCGATTGATTTACTCGAAGAAGTCGCTGTCTATGCTCGTCAAAAAAATGGCAAAGGTACAATTGTAACCGGTGAAGATGTGGCTGAAATTATTAGCCAAAAGACAGGTATGCCGACTACTAAGGTTGGCCAAAACGAAGCGAATATTTTATTAAATCTTGAAGATAAAATTCACGAACGGATGGTGGATCAGGTTCAAGCTGTCAGCGCTGTCGCCAATGCTTTGCGACGAGCTCGTACCGAGCTACGTGATCTCAAAAAACCAATCAACAATTTACTTTTTCTTGGTCCGACTGGTGTCGGTAAAACCGAACTTGCTAAAACTGTGGCGGCCTTGTATTTTGGCAGCGAGGAGCGGATGATCCGTTTAGATATGTCAGAATATCAAGAGCAAAACTCGATTGAACGTTTGATCGGTAAACCAGGGCAAACTGGCGGGGGACTTTTGACCGAAGCGGTTCGCAAAAATCCATACGCCCTCTTGTTGCTCGATGAAATTGAAAAGGCACACCCTGATGTTTTAAATATTTTCTTGCAAGTTCTCGATGATGGTCGCTTGACCGACAATGATGGTCAGACAGTTGATTTTACAAATTTGATTATTATTGCAACTTCAAATGCTGGAACTCAATTTATCCAAGATAAACTTCGTGAAGGCTCATCAATTGAGGCAATCAAAGACACTTTGATCCGTGAAAAACTCAAAGATTATTTCAAGCCAGAATTTTTAAATCGTTTTGATGACATTGTGGTTTTTAAAACTTTGTCGATCGAAGAAATTAATCAAATCACTGAACTCTTTTTGAAAAAACTCAAAAAGCAAATGCTAGAAAAAGGAATTACGTTCGAAGTGACGCCTGAAGCCGTCAGTGAATTAGCTCAGGCAGGTTTTGATCCTCAGTTTGGTGCTCGTCCACTCAAACGTGCGATCCAAGAAAAAGTTAGCAATGCCTTGGCACAATATTTATTGGTCGGTAAGCTTGGTCGTCGTGATGTCGCGATTTATGACAAAGGTGGGGTGATTCGAGTTGAAAAGGCGGGAGTGATTTAGAAAATAAAAAATTAAATGAAACAAAAATATTATCCTAAGGTAAAATTTAAAATAGATTTGGAAGCAGAAAAGAAATTTATACTCAATCGTCAGCGAAACTTACAAAAATTCCTACCAGCGGGCATGGCTTTTGTACTTCGTGATGAATTTATAAAAAATAAAGACCAGATTTTATCAGCTTATTTGGAAACTTATTATTTTGATCAGAAAAAACAGTTGCATCAAAGCGTGCTTAATACTACCAAGAAATGGGAGCAGGTGAGCCAGGACTTTTTTAAAAAAGTTGATAAATTGTTTAGTGGTTGGGCTTGGCCAAAGGGGAATTATCGTGGTTATGTTTCAATCGCTCGGTCGCATCCAAGGTTTATTAAAGAAAAAATGTTTTCTTTTCCAATGATTAATTATCGACCAGGTCGTGAAGATATCGATTTGCGAATAACGGCTCACGAGATGTTGCATTTTATTGAATATGATTATTTTGAGAAAAAGTTTGGTTTAATTCCGAGCGAATGTAATTCAGTAGACAATTTTTTCTGGCAGTTTACCGAAAACCTTAATGTGCTGATTGAAAACAGTGATTTTTGGAGTCATTTTAGCTTAGGACTAACATCAGAACCTTATCCTGATTGTAAAAAACTGTATAATAAAATGAAAAAGATTTGGGACAAAGATCAATCAATTGATAATTTGGTAATGAAAATATTCCAAGTTAAGCTTGGTTGATTTTGTAAAATAAGTTTTAAAACATCATAAAAAGCACTGATAAAAATCAGTGCTTTTTATGTTTATAAAACTAATTTAAAATTAAAGTAATGGTGCAATAATCAAAGCGACAATACTCATTAATTTAATTAAAATATTTAATGAAGGACCAGCGGTATCTTTGAATGGATCTCCAACCGTATCTCCAACTACTGCGGCTTTGTGTGAAGGGGAACCTTTACCGCCAAGATTACCAGCTTCAATATATTTTTTGGCGTTATCCCAAGAACCTCCAGCATTAGCCATCAAAATTGCTAGTAAAAATCCAGTTACAATTGCACCCGAAAGAAGACCGCCAAGAGCTGCCTTACCTATAAACAAACCAACAAAAATAGGAGTAATTACTGCCAAAAGTGATGGAGCGATCATCTGTTTTAAAGCTGAATCAGTTGAAATTTCAACACATTTGGCATAATCTGGTTTGGTTGTTCCAGCCATAATGCCGGGCATTTCTTTGAATTGTCGTCTGACTTCATTAACGATGCCATAAGCGGCTTTGCCGACTGCATTCATAGCAAATGATGAAAAGACAAATGGTAATAAACCACCCAAGAACAAACCAATCATAACTAATGGGTCGTTCATATCTATAATTTTAAGACCAACAACCTCGCTATAACTTACTGCCAAAACCAAAGCAGTCAAAGCGGCGGAACCAATTGCAAAACCTTTACCAATGGCAGCAGTGGTATTCCCAACTGCATCAAGTTCTTCGCATCTTTCACGAACTTCTTGACCCATATTTGCCATTTCAGCAATGCCTGCTGCATTATCAGCCACAGGACCATAGCTATCAGTGGCTAAAGTAATTCCTAATGTTGAAAGCATGCCGACTGCAGCAATTGCAATTCCATAAATTCCTGCAAAATAATCTGCTAAAAATAATACCACACAGACAACAGCTACAGGTACAATTGTACTCTTCATCCCAAGAGCTAATCCAGAAATAATGTTGGTGGCAGCGCCAGTTTCAGAAGCTTCAGAAACTTCTCGAGTTGGTTTATAGTCAGTTGAAGTATAGTATTCAGTTACAAAACCGATAATCAAGCCACCAATCAAACCTGAAATAACTGCCCAAAAAAGATCTAAATTAACTAAGCGAGTGATAAAAAATGAAGCAATAACCATAATTCCGGCCGCTGTAAAAATACCAGCATTAAGAATTTTATGTGGGCGTCCATTTTTAGCAAACTTAATTACGAGATTACCAATCAAACTTGCTACGATTCCAGCGGCGGCTAAAGTCAGAGGCAACCAAACGGCCGATTCACCAAAAATGCCAACAACCGAAACCCCAAGGACCATAGCAGCAATAATTGAATCAACATAAGATTCAAAAAGATCAGCACCCATACCAGCGACATCACCGACGTTGTCGCCGACATTATCAGCAATTGTAGCTGGGTTACGATAATCATCTTCAGGAATTCCTTGTTCGATTTTACCGACAATATCAGCACCAACATCAGCTGCTTTGGTATAAATTCCTCCACCAACACGAGCAAATAATGCAATTGAAGAAGCTCCAAAACCAAAACCATAAATTATAGCTGGATCTTTAAAAATCCAATATAATAAAGCAACTCCAAGTAAACCAAGACTAACCACACTTAAACCCATAATGGAGCCGGATGAAAAAGCGACGCGTAAACCATCATGCAAACTTCTTTTAGCGGCAGTCGCCGTTCTGACATTACTAATAGTAGCAATTCGCATCCCTACATTTCCAGCCAAGGCCGAAAGTAATGCTCCTGATAAAAAGGCGACGCTTAATTTCCAACTTAGAAAAATAGCTAATAGGATAGCAACAACCGCAATAAAAACAGCGATAACTTTATATTCTTTTTTTAAAAAAGCCATCGCACCTTCGCGAATATAGGAGGCAATCTTTTGGGCCTCTTCTGATTCGACTTTTTCTTTTTTAATTTGCCAAGTCAAAATTCCTGCTGCCACTAAACCTAGCAGAGAAACAATGATTGGGAAAATAATGTTTGTCATGTTTTTTTAATTAATTATCTTTATTATAAAATTATTTTTCAATTTTACTCTCGGTTTCAGTTAAATTTTCAGTTTCTGTGGAAGTTTCTTCGAGTTTTTCAACTTCAACTTCTCCACCGCCGACTTGTTGAATGCCGATTTGCCAACCACTAATTTCTGAAGCTAGACGAACGTTTTGTCCGCCCTTACCGATTGCTAATGAAAGCTGATCTTCAGCTACAAAAACTTTGGCGGTTTTATTTTCTTCATTTAATTCGATATTGGCAATTTTAGCTGGAGAAAGAGCATTACTAATAAAACGAATCGGATCTTTGTCATATTGAATAATATCAAGCTTTTCACCGCCAAGCTCTGAGATAATTGTTTGAACACGAGAACCTTTTTGACCAACACAAGAACCAATTGGATCAATATTATCTTCGGTCGAAATCACCGCGACTTTTGAACGGGAACCGGCTTCACGAGCGATAGCTTTAATTTCGACAGTGCCGTCTTGAATTTCTGGAATTTCGGCAGTGAATAATTCACGCACAATATCTGGGTGAGCTCGAGACAAAAGAACGCTTGGACCGTGATTGGTTTCAGTAACATTTAAGATCAAAACTTTAATTTTTTGACCTGGCTCGTATTTTTCACCACGAATTTGTTCTTCAATTGGTAAAAGAGCAGTAAATTTGTTGATATCAACCAAAACTCGATTGCCTTCGCGTTGTTGAACGACACCAGTTGCCAAAGTGCCTTCTTTATCTTTAAACTCAACAAACAGAGCTTCTTTTTCAGCTTCTTTTAATCTTTGAATAATAACTTGTTTGGCAGTTTGAGCAGCGACACGACCAAAATCTTTTGGAGCGGCTAAATCAAGTCTAAGAAGATCACCTAATTTAACTTTATTTTTGAGAACTTTGGCATCAGCTAATTGAATTTCGGTTTTAGGGTTAAAGCGTTTTTCGCGATCAGCATCGAGCTCTTCCTCGGTCATATTTTCTCTTTCTTCTGGAGTGAGTTCTGGAAGTTCTGTATTTTTATCTACGACCAGCTTTTCATCATAAACCTTAATATCGCCGCTAATTGGGTCGAATTCGGCTTTGATGTTTTGATCCTTATCACCATAATCTTTACGGTAAGCGGCTGCTAAAGCATAATTAATGCTTTCGATTACAGACTCAAAGGAGATATTTTTTTCTTCGCAAATTTGCTTGATTGCCAAATTTATATCTTCGGTAATCATAATAGTTTATATTACGGGTAAAAAAAACAAACCAGCATAACTAGTTCGTAGACTTAAATTTAACATATTTTTTAAAATAAAGCAACCTGTGGATAATGTTTGATTTTGGCTCGTCTCGCTTGAAAGTCTAAATAGATTATAATTACTTGAAAGCAATATTCTGATTCAATTTCATTTTTTGAAAGATAATCTTGAATTGTTTTAAAGAGCTTGTCTTTTTTAAAAAAATTAATTGATTCTTCAGCTAAACCAAATTCTTGATTACTTCGGGTTTTGACCTCAATAAAATACAAACAATCACTTTTGCTAGCTACAATATCAATTTCTCCAAAACGACTATGATAATTTTTGGTTTCAATAAAATAATCTTGGCGAACCAAAAAATCAGCCGCAATTTTTTCTCCCAAATCGCCAACTGATTTCCGATAAGTCATGAATTATTTTTTCTTTTTTGGTAAATATTTTCCAAAAAGTTCTTCGGCATCCCGGGCTTCTCTGCGAGCTGGAATAATTTTGATTAAGTAATATAGGATATAACCAAACCAAATTCCAAAAACAATAAACCATAGTAAAAACCAAAATCTAGCTCCAAAAAGATAAACTTGCCATTGTCTAAAGGCCAAAAAAGCAAACCCAAACACTCCACTTGTTAGTGTTAAGGCCATCATTTGATAATAAAACTTGTTGATAAAGGCGTCATTTTCTTTTCTGCGTCTGAGCCACCAACAAACGGCACCTATAATCAAAAGAACACCGAAAACAACCAATAATAAAACAAAAGAAAAATGACTCAAAACTCTTGGTTGCATCTGAAAGAGTCGAGTTGGTTGAAAAAATGTAATTGGATTCAACATATTTTAAAGTTTCTTAAAAATTAAACCGAAATGATATTTACCAGCATCAAATTCATCGACTAACTTTAGGCCAAGTTCTTTTGCATTTTCTTTTATTTCATCAGTTGAAACGCGCATTCCAAGTGTTGGTCCAAAAGGGGCTTGGGTTTTATGCCAGTCAATAACCAAAAGTTTTCCATCAGGCTTTAGCATTCTAGCAACTTCTTTAATTAAAGCAAGCCTGTTTTCTACTTGAAACAAAACATTGATAATAAATCCAAAGTCAAGGCTATTATTTTCAATCTTGGTCGCCCCAAAAATTTCGAGGTTTGACCAGACAGTTTTGATATTATAGATTCCTTCATCTTTAGCCAAATCTTCGACATTTTCTAAGACTTCTTTTAGAATATCAACCGCATAAGCTACGCCATTGCGGCCGACCATTTTAGCTGCTTGTAAAATAAAATAACCTTGGCGACCACAACCAAAATCAGCAACTTTCATTCCTTCTTCGAGGCCAGCTTTGCGTAAAGTTTGCATTGCATCCATTAATTCATTGCCGCCGGGGATTTTTCTTGGGTTTAACATAAAAATATTTTATTCTTTATCTTTTTATTATATAGAAATATGGGAGGAATGTAAATCGAAGTTTAATATATTCTTGAACTATGACCTGCCCGAAGTGCTACATTGTTGCAGGCGGGTTAAGCTGATTTACTGAAAACTATGATTTTTTATTTACGCTTGGAAAATTTTTGATTAGTGATCTTTTAAAATCATTTCGGAAGCGCCCGGGGGTTTAGGGGTGGGCAATAACCGTCAGGGCTAAGATCTATTAATTAATGACTTTTATTTAAATTAATGCGAACATTGGTTGAGTGAATTACTAAATTCAAGTTTTGTTCTGAATGGTTTTCCCTTTGGGAAAAATTTTCTGATGTTTGAGCCCCCACACCTATTAAACAATAGCTGGTTTATAAATAAAATTAACGCATATTAAATTGTTTAATAGGTGTGGGGGCGAGTTTCAGAAAATAATGAGAACAAAACTTAGAATTTATTATGAACGAAACCAGTGAGCCAGTTTTTTGTTACTTTTTTGTCTAAAAAAGTAAGGGAAAACGCTATGACTGACCGTATCAATCAGAACGCAAGATTTTGGGTTCCTACCAACAAGATTGGTGCGTTCAACAAATTAAACAATAAATCCAAATTGTACCTTCCTGAGAGGGATTTCTCTCTACATTTTGAGTACAAAATTCCGTTCGAAATGACAACGTGGGTTCGATAAATTAAACAAGAAATCAACATCAATCACATAGAACATGCAAAAATTTTGTTTATCTAAATCCAAATATTAATTTTTATCAAAACATTTACCCCAAATGCAAATCATAACACTTTCGATGAATCTGGCATGGCCCATATTTTTGAATCAGCGCATAATGTTCTCGCGTGCCATAGCCTTTATGCTTGGCAAAATTATATTGCGG
>JBAYNP010000010.1:0-14522 GCA_041678785.1 Patescibacteria group bacterium
AAAATATTCGCGCGGTCATTTTGTCGCATGGTCACCTCGATCATATCGGCGCCGCCCCAATTTTACTCGAGAAGCTGGGTTATCCAGTCATTGTCGGTCGAGATTTAACTTTGGAAATGACCAAAGAAAAAGTCGAGGATCGTCAAAAAGGCGCCAGCAAAAATATGAAGATGATCCGCATCAAAAGTCTCCAAGATAAATTAAAATTTGGTGCTTTTGAAGTTGAATTCTTTCAAATCGAACATTCGATTATGGATGCTGTCGGTATTATTTTAAAAACTCCAGCCGGCACCATTGTTCATTCTGGTGACTGGACTCTCGAAAAAGATCGTGACAACAAACCACTTTTGGATTATTCATTTTTATCCAAGCTTCCTCGACCGACATTTCTGATGATGGAATCTCTGGGCGCGATTGATGTTAGAAAAAGTGCTTCTCAAGAAGAAATGGAAAAGAATTTGCGCGAACTGATCGCCAATGCTCCCGGTCGAGTGATTATCGGCACCTTCTCGTCTCAAATTGAAAGAGTTGCCTTTATTATTGAAACCGCTCAAAGATTGAACAAACAAGTCGCTCTCGATGGTTATAGTATGAAAACCAATATCGAACTTGCTAAAAATCTGGGCTATATCAAGGCCAGCAAAAAAACCTTGATTGGGATTAACGAAACCACCAAACTTGATGACAAAAAAGTCGTCATCATTTGTACCGGTGCTCAGGGCGAAGGCGAAGCGGTCTTGTCCAGAATTATTACTGGCAATCATCGCTATATCACTTTAAAAAAAACTGACACCGTCATTTTGTCATCCTCAATTATTCCAGGCAACGAACGCAGTATTCAGCAACTCAAAGATAATCTCTATCGCCAATGCGACAATGTTATTCATGGCGAATTGATGGAAATCCACGTCTCGGGTCATGGCAATCGCCAAGATATCATCTACATGCTCAAAGAAATTCAACCAGATTATTTTATTCCAGTTTATGCTTATCATTACATGCTCAAGGAAGCTGCCAAATTGGCCGAACGAGTTGGCTTTGATAAAAACAAAATTTTTGTGGCCGACAATGGTCAGGTCATCGAAATCCCTGTCAACGGCCAACCAAAATTGACCGACAAACGCATTCCAGCCGATTACGTTTTGATCGATGGTCCTGGTGTCGATAGTTTGAATAGTGTCGTTCTCAAAGATCGTCTCTTGATGGGCAATGACGGGATGCTAGTTTTAATTGTCACCTTAGATAAGAATACGGGTTTATTAAAAACTAATCCTGATATTATTTCACGAGGTTTTATTTATATGAAAGAAAATAAAGAACTCGTCGAAAAAATTCGTGAGAAGGTTCAAAAGATTGCCCATGGACAAGATGTGTCCGATCAGGATAAAATATCAGCAGTCAAAGAAAATATTAAAGACAAGGTCGGACAATTTGTTTATAGCAAAACTGGTCGCCGTCCGATGATCTTGCCTGTCGTCATAACTGTTTAAACTTATGTCAAACACTAAAACAATTTTTTCAGGCATTCAACCAACTGGTCAATTACACCTCGGTAATTATCTCGGCGCGATTCAGAATTGGGTCAAACTCCAAGACCAGTACAATTGTATTTATTCGATCGTGGATTATCATGCGATTACCATTGATCAAGATCCAAAACAAATGCAAGCCAAAATTCTTGAAATCGCTTCCCTACTTTTAGCGTGTGGAATTGATCCAAAAAAATCAATTTTGTTTATCCAATCACATATACCTGAGCATACCGAATTGGCTTGGATTTTTAATACCCTAACACCAATTGCCGAGCTCGAGAGAATGACTCAATTCAAAGATAAGGCTGACCGCAATAAACAAAATATCAACGCCGGCTTATTTACCTATCCGGTTCTCCAAGCTGCCGATATTTTAATTTACAAAGCTGACGCCGTTCCTGTCGGCGAAGATCAACTTCAACATGTCGAATTGACTCGAAAAATTGTTCGCAAGTTCAATAATAAATATGGCGAATATTTTACCGAGCCCGAAGCAATCGCCAGTTCGGCTAAGCGTGTTATGTCATTGACTGAACCTGAAAGCAAAATGAGTAAAAGTCATGGTGAAAAATCTTATATTGCGCTGACCGATTCGGCCGAAGTTATCCGACAAAAAATCAGCAAGGCCGTCACCGATTCTTCACCCGATGGCACCATGAGTGCTGGTGTCGCCAATTTATTTAATCTATTGAAATATATCGAGACCGACAAGGCGATTCTCAAAGACCTTGAAGCTCAATATAAATCAGGCACCCTCAAATATTCTGAGTTAAAAAATGTTTTGGCTGAGCAAATTATCAAGATGCTCGAACCAATTCAAACTAGATATCAAGCCTATATTTCTGACCCTCAAAAAGTCTGGGCCATTTTGGCTGACGGACAAAAACGTGCCGAAACCATCGCCAAACAAAATATGGCTGAGATTAAAAAATTAGTCGGATTGTTGTAAAAAAAGTCGTCCCCTTATGATGGGACGACCACATATCGATCTTGGAAGTTTCCACGATCTTTTATGTGTTTCAACATCTTCTCGAGAAGTTTTCTAAACTTCTCGTTAAAGAATGTTGCCATTACTCCTCCTTTATTATTTTAACCCTTTGTACAAAAAGATTTTCAAACCATTTAAAAATTCTTAATATTTCTCGAATGGCTTTATCATGGGAAACAAAATCTTCTTTTTCCCCGTCAGTAAGATCTCGATCGATATTTCTCATCACTCCTCCTTTTATTTATATTATTTATATTTTAAAATTATTTTCTTATTTAAAAATTTACAGGCACTCTGTCTGAAATTATCCGTAATATCCGAGACAAAAAACTGGTGTTTATCACCTTTTTTTAATTTAACTTCAATCTCTGGGTGTCTTTTCAAATAGTCTTTCAACGACTCAGCGACAATTTTTCCTGAATCTAACACCTGACATTTCTGACCCATCACCTGTACAAAATTTTTGTACAACATCGGATAATGCGTACAACCAAGAATTAAAGTATCGACTTGTTCATCTTTGATCGGTCGCAGGTATTTTTTGAGAATCATAATTGTCTCTGGTCTTTTGGCCCACGATTCTTCAATTAACGGCACTAGCAATGGGCAGGCTCGCTGGACGACTTTGATTTCAGGATTTAGAGTTTTAAGTTCGCGTTCAAAAGCACCCGACTCAATCGTTCCTCTGGTCCCGACGACCCCAATCTTGTTATTCTTGGTCAAGGTAATCGCTTTTTCAACCACTGGTCGAATCACTCCCAAAACTCGTTTGTCGGGATACTTGACTGGCAAATATTCCTGTTGAATTTTTCTCAGTGCCTTTGACGAAGCGGTGTTACAAGCAACAATAATTAATTCAGCGCCATGTGAAAATAAGAAATCAATCGCATTCTGAGTCAATTTATAAATTTCTTCCTGCGAACGATTACCGTATGGCACATGAGCGGTGTCACCAAAATAGATTACCTGATATTCAGGTAAAGTCACAAAAATTTCTTTGGTGATTGTCAGACCACCTAATCCAGAATCAAATATTCCTAGCATTGTTTTAATTATTTTTTTCAATCAAACCGACCACTTCGGCAGTTTTTTCGGCCAGCATTTCGGCAGTTTGGGCTTCGACCGTCACCCGAAGTAATGGCTCGGTGTTTGACGGACGGACATTGAACCACCAATTTTCAAATTCAACCGTAATCCCATCGATTTCGTCCAAAATATTCGAACGATACGCTTGTCGAATTTCATCTAGTCTAGCAGAAATATCAGTAACTTTCAAGTTGATCTCGTCACCCTTGGCATAGAGCTTGAATTCGCTCATCAGTTTTGAAAGCGACTCGCCAGCTTCACAGATTACTTCCGTCGCTAGAGCCATCGCAATAAAACCATTATCAATATAATAATTCTTGGCAAAAGCAAAATGACCCGAGACTTCTCCGCTCATAATCGCATCGCTTTTTTTCATATGGCGGGTCAAATTTTTGTAGCCGACTTCACTTCGAATCGCTCGCCCACCCCATTCGGTCACCAATTCTCGAACCGCGTGCGTGCTAATTAAATTATAGACAATGCCCGCCCCAGGATTTTTTTCTAACATTGATTTGGCGAGTAAAATCAAAACTTGATCTCCGCGAATAAAATTGCCCTGTTCGTCAACCAGAAACATCCGATCACCATCGACATCAAACATCACCCCAAAGTCGGCCTGATTTTCTAGAATCACTTGAGCACATTTTTGCTGGGCATCTTTTTCGAGTGGATTTGGCGCTCGATTTGGAAAATTACCATCCGGCTCAGCGAAAAGCTCAATCACTTGGCAATTTAATTTTTCTAAAATCGCCTTGGCCATTTTACCATTCATCCCATTGCCTGAATCGACTACAATTTTGAGTGGTCGAATTTTTGTTTGATCAACAAAATCCAAAACGTGATTTAGATGGTCGTTGAAAAAATCGCATTTACCGAGCTGACCTTCGTTATCTGAAAAATTAATTTTTTGAGCTTCGTCAAAATTGTTCAAAATTTCTTGCCCACTAATTGCCCCGACGCTATTTTTAAAATTCGGATCGAGATAAACCATTTTCATCCCACCATAGCCAGCTGGATTATGACTCGCAGTCAGCATCACCCCGCCATCGTATTGATAAAATCCAGTCGCAAAATAAATATCGTTGACCGAAATCAAACCGAGATCATCGACGGCGACGCCCAATTTCAAACAAGTGGCAATCAGCGCTTGGCCTAGTGGTTGCGAGGCTTGGCGAATATCATAACCCACAGCAATTTTTAGTTCTTGAATTTCTTTGTTCAAAATTTTACTTAAGGTAAGAATATAGCTCTTGGCGATTTGCTCAGCAGTTTCGAGATTGATTTGTTCGGGATAAAATCCACGAATATCATAGGATTTAAAAATTGATCGATCGACTGACATAATTTATTTATTAATTTTTAGAATACTAACCAAGTTGACACCAGTCAATTTTTCGACACGTTCACCACCCCGACCGATATAATATTGATCAATAATTTCGAGATCAACTTTTTTGAACAGCTCGGCTAATTCCGCCTGATCAAATAAATGGTAATATCTTTTTTCGAGAACTTGGCCGAGATTGTCTTTCCACGGAATTTTAAAATCTTTTTGAGTTAAGTTAAGATCATAGCGTTTCTGAAACTCGGGATGAGCCAGATTCCAATTGGTCATGATTAAATAGGCCCCATCTTTGGAAACCCGTTTAAGCTCCTGAAGCAAGGCGATTCTGTCCTCGCTCTTGGGTAAATGATGAAAAGACGCTATCATATAAGTGAGGTTAAAAAAATCGTTTTCAAACGGCAATCCCTGACTCATGTCGCCAATGATAAATTCGACGTTTGGTAGATTTTTATAAGTTTGACGAGCGATTTCAATCAGCTCGCGACTGATGTCAAAACCAGCATAAACGATTGATTTATCCTCCAAAAGCTGGTAAAGTCGACCATTGCCACAACCAAGATCTAACACAAAATCACCCGGCTTTACATAGTCGATCAAGTGTTTAACGCTGAGCCAATTGCGCGCTCGGGTTTGTGAAAATTTGTCGGCAATCTTGTTGTAAGCCGATTTCACCTGACTAATAATATTTTTACTTTCGATACTCATGACTGAAATTGAAAAAATAATTCTCGAGATTTACAAATTTGCCCAAAAAGACGAGAAGTTTTTGGCTAAAAAATTTCAAGAACTTTCGGGTTTAATGAAACTCGAACCAGTTTCTAAAATTAAACTACTTAAAGCTTATCGCAATTTACTAAAAAAGAAAACTCTCGAGCCTGACAAACCGCTTGAAAAATACTTGAAACGCCGTAAAGTCCGCACTGCTTCAGGGGTGGCAGTGATTTCGGTTTTGACCAAGTTTTTCCCCTGCCCTGGCAAATGTACCTACTGCCCTCAAGAAAAAAATATGCCACGAAGTTATTTATCGAATGAGCCAGCGGTCATGCGCGCGGTTTTAAATGATTTCGATCCTTATCGCCAGACCCAAACTCGGCTTCAAAGTTTGAAATTAACTGGCCATCTGACCGATAAAATCGAATTGATTGTGATTGGCGGGACCTGGTCGGCGTTACCAAAACGCTACCAAAATTGGTTTATCAAAAGATGTTTTCAAGCCTGCAATGACTTTCCACAAAAAAAACCGTTGTCTAAGTTAAAGCTCAACGAATTGCAGCTCAAAAATGAAACCGCCAAACATCGCATCATCGGCTTAACTTTGGAAACTCGACCCGATCATATTACGCCCGAGGAAATCAAACAGATGCGTCAGCTCGGCTGTACGCGTCTCGAAATCGGCGTTCAATCGCTGAGTGACGAAGTTTTGAAATTAAATCATCGCGGACACAAAGTCGCACGAACAATTCAAGCCACCAAACTTCTCAAAGATGCGGGGTTCAAAATTTGTTATCACCTGATGCCAAATCTTTTTGGGTCAACACCGACCAAAGATTTGAACGATTTTAAAAAACTTTTTAGCGATCAAAATTTTCAGCCTGACATGCTCAAAGTTTATCCGACAGTCGTCGTCAAAGGTAGCCAGCTTTATACTTGGTTCAAATCCGGTAAATACAAACCTTACGCTGACAAAGTTTTGATTGATTTATTGATCAAAATCAAACAAACTTTTCCGCCTTATGTCCGTGTCAATCGCCTCATCCGCGATATTCCGTCGACTTCGATCGAAGGTGGCAACAAGGTTTCAAACTTGCGCGAAATTATTCAGAAAGAAGCGATTAAACAAGGTCATCCCTGCCAATGTATTCGTTGCCGTGAAATTAAGGGCGACGATTTTGACTTAGCCAATGTCAAACTGATTCGCCGTGATTATCGAGCCAGTGACGGCCAGGAAATATTTTTGAGCTTTGAAGATACCAAACAAGATAAGCTTTTGGCATTTTTACGTTTGCGTTTACCCGCAAAACCAAACGACCAGATTTTTCCTGAATTAAAAAATTCCGCCCTAATTCGCGAAGTTCATACTTACGGCAATGTCGTCGAATTTGACCAACACGGCACCGATGTCCAGCATCTCGGTTTGGGTAAAAAAATGATGCTTGAAGCCGAAGCCATCGCCAAACAAAATGATTACCAAAAAATCGCCGTTATTTCTGGAGTCGGTGTCCGCGGTTATTATAAAAAAATTGGTTATAAACTCGAGGGAACTTACATGACTAAAAAATTAGATTATGCAAATAAAAAAATTATTTAAAGCTTTTGATGACTTACAAAAAATTTACGGCGATCCTAGATTAAATGCCATCTATGGGGCTGGTAAAATAAAAAGGCCAAATCTATTTTTAGTCTTTATGAACCCAACAGTCAAAAACAACTCTTCAAATAAACTCTGGCAAGGAATAAGAGCTCCGTGGATTGGCAACAAGAGTGTCTGGAAAATGCTTTACCAACTTGGACTTTTTGATAAAAAATCTTTTGAGGAAATAAACAATAAAAAACCCACTGATTGGGATTGTGAATTTTCGAAAAAAATTTATAAGATTATTAGCTCTAATTCTTTATATATAACAAACTTATCAAAAGCAACCCAAATTGATGCCAGACCACTAAAAGATTTTGTTTTTAAAAAATATTTACCAATATTTGAAAAAGAAATAGCTATTATAAATCCTAAAATTATTATTTGCTTCGGAAATCAGGTTAGTTCAATTTTGTTAAATAAAAAAATCAAAGTTTCTGACTATCGAAAAAAACACGAAATACTTCAAATCAACAAACAAGCTTTTCAAATTTTTCCTGTTTACTACCCAATTGGTCAGGGCACCAGAAACATGGATAAAGCCAAAGAAGACATTGCTTGGATATTAAAAAACGTTTTAAAGTCTTAATTTTAATGCTAAAATAAAACCATCATTAATCTACTCTCATGAAACTAAATAATCTCAAAAAATCTGATCCCAAAGTTTATCAAATTATTGAACGCGAACTTGGTCGTCAACAAAATGGACTCGAAATGATTCCATCAGAAAATTTTGTTAGCGAAGCGGTCCTCGAAGCGATGGGTTCGATTTTGACCAACAAATATTCCGAAGGCTATGCTGGTAAGCGCTATTATGGTGGCAATGAATATATTGATCAGCTCGAAACTTTAACGATTGAACGCGCCAAAAAACTTTTTGGCGTTCCTTTCGCCAACGTCCAGCCATATTCTGGCAGTCCCGCCAATCTGGCGGTTTACCTAGCAACTTGCAAGCCGGGTGATAAAATCATGGGATTAAATTTGGTTGATGGTGGTCATTTGACTCACGGCTGGAAAGTCAGCGCGACTGGCATCTTTTTTAAAAGTATTCCCTATCATGTTAAAGCTGACGGCTATCTTGATTTTGAAGAAATTAGACGCTTGGCCTTAGAGCACAAACCGAAATTGATTTGGTGTGGTGCTACCGCCTATTCTCGAGAATTTCCTTTTGATAAATTCGCCGAAATTGCTGACGAAGTTGGCGCTTATCTCGTGGCTGACATCGCTCATATTGCTGGGCTAATTGCGGCTGGCGTTCACCAAAGCCCCGTTGATTATGTTCACATTATCACTACCACCACTCATAAAACTTTGCGCGGACCTCGCGGGGCGATGATTTTGACAACCCAAAAAGGTTTAGCCAAAGATCCTGAGCTGAACAAAAAAATTGATCAAGCAGTTTTTCCAGGACTTCAAGGTGGCCCCCACAATCATACGACTGCCGGAATTGCTGTTGCCTTAGCCGAAGCTGACACCAAAGAGTTTAAGTTTTATGGCCAACAAATTGTTAAAAATGCCAAAGCCTTAGCCGAAGAACTCAAACAAAATCAAATTAAACTTGTCACTGACGGCACAGATAATCATTTACTTTTGGTTGATCTAACTTCGTTTGGAGCTGGTAAAGGACTCTTCGCTCAAGAAGCTCTCGAATTAGCTGGTATTACCACCAACAAAAACACGATTCCAAATGAACCAGCTTCGCCATTTTATCCAAGCGGACTCCGACTCGGTACGCCAGCCTTAACCACTCGCGGGATGACTGAAAATGAAATGCGACTAATCGGCAAATGGATTGCTGAAATTATAAACCTTGCCTGTCAGTATCCACTCAATATTGAAAATAAAGAACAACGAACTCAAGATATTGAGACGTTCAAAAAATCAATCGCTGATAACCAAAATATTAAAGCTATCAAAAAAGAAATTTTGGATTTGTGCCAAAAGTTTCCGCTGTATTTTGAAATATAATTGATCCGGTTCCTGAGCGGAGTCGAAGAGTTATTAATACCGTCTCACGTTTTTAAAATAAAATCAACAAAACAATACTTAATATTTTTACCAACAAAAAAGACTGCCACCACGACAGTCTTTTTTATTTAAGTTTTTCAAATTTAAATGGTTTTACTTTATCTGAATTTTTTTCTGGAAAAACACCTTTAGTAACCTCTTTATTTTTTTCAGTAAATTCTTTTCTGAGTTCACTAAAATAATTTTTTAAAACATCTCGGGCATTATTAATTCTAGTCGAAATTTCATTAATTCCAGACGGCTTATCGGAATGATATGTGTTTTGTAATTTTCTATAACTAAATTGAACTCTATTTTCTTCATCAGTCAATTCTTCCAAACTATTTATCTCTTTACTTGGTGAATTTAATTTTAAAGCTTTATAGGCTCTTTCTATTTCTTCTGTTGTTGGCTTTATTGGCTCCATCTTATATCAATAAATTATTATATTTATAAGTGTATTGCAAATTTATTGTTGTGTCAAAACAAAAAAGACTGCCACCACGACAGCCTTTTATATTAAACTCTAAAAAATTACACTTGAGTTGGTTTTTCTTCTATATTTTCAACTTCTTCGGCTACTTCAATTCCATCATCCTCTTCTCTTTCTATTCCTACTGGTTCAATTGCCTCTTCGATTTTTTCCTCAGCTACAATAACTTCTGGTTCGATAATTGGTTCAGGTTTTACTTCTTTAATTTCTTCTTTGGTCTCATATTTTTCTGAACTAACATCTTTTCCAGCACACACGATTAAGCCAGACACCAAAACAATTACTCCTGCAATTACAAAAATCCAATTACTGGTAATAATTCCGACTACTGCCACCATTAGACCAACAATAACCAATGTTGGACAAAGCCACTTTTTGTTTGTCATAAAATTTTGATTAAAATTAAGACTCTCTCCTTAGATTAATTATACGTCTGGCGTGTTTTAAAAACAAGCGAAACAAAATTCGGTCCCCGAGCGGAGTCGAGGGGTCACGTTAGTCTGTACCTGCTTTTTACCCTTCGACTCCGCTCAGGGACCGGTTTTTATTTTATTTTTCTAATTGCAAGGTTTGCTTTAATTAAAACATTTGGTCATTTAAAATTCATTTAAAATTTAAAATTGATTATTTAAAATTAACCTCCTAAAATAGACATTTTCTCAAAAACCGTTAGAATATAACTATGCAGAAATATTTCAAACAAATTATCATCATTTTGATTTTGGTTCTAATCGGCACCAATATCTATCTTTTTTTTATTTATCATAAACCAAATCCAAAAGAAATCTGTTTCAAAAATAATTGTTTTACTTTTGAAATCGCCCGAACTCCTCGCCAAAAAGCTCTCGGACTAATGAATCGAGATCTATTAGACCAAACTGCCAGCATGCTTTTTATTTATGAAGACCCAAAAACGATGGGCATTTGGATGAAAAATATGAAGTTTCCGCTCGATATTCTGTGGCTAAATTACGAAGGAGAAATCGTCGACTTTATCAAAAATGCCCCACCTTGCCAACCCAACCTAGTTTGTCCAGCCTACAAACCAGCTGAATCAGCGAGTTATGTTTTAGAAATTAACGCTGGACTAATCGATAAATATAGTCTAGAATTAGGCAACAAAGCCAAATTTTATCTAGCTAACTAATTTATATGTCATTAAGTATTGGCATCGTCGGACTTCCAAATGTCGGCAAATCAACCCTGTTCAACGCTTTAACTAAAAAAGGCGTCGAGGCTTCGAATTATCCTTTTTGTACTATCGACCCGAATGTCGGGATTGTTCAAGTTCCCGATGAACGCCTCGACAAAATTGCTGCTATTTCTCAGCCAGCCAAAATAATTCCGGCCGTAATCGAATTTACCGACATTGCCGGCTTAGTCAAAGGCGCTTCCGAAGGCGAAGGTTTAGGTAATAAATTTTTATCGCATATCCGTGAATGCGATGCCATTTGTGAAGTCGTCCGCAATTTCGAAGACCCTAATATTATTCATGTTGATGGCAAAATCAATCCTCAAAGTGATCGTGAAACGATCAACCTCGAATTGATTTTAGCTGATTTACAAACGGTCACCAATCGTCTCGATCGCATGTCAAAAGATGCCAAGCGTGGCGATAAAGACGCTATCAAAAATGAAATCGTGCTGACTAAAATTAAAGCGACGCTCGAAAATGGTCAAGCCGCCAGAACCCTCAGTTTCGAAGACGAGGAAGAAAAATTTGTTAAAACTTTGCATTTACTTTCAATCAAACCGATTATTTATCTTTTAAATATCAACGATACCAATCGCGAAATCGACACATCAAAATGGGATGGTTTAGTTATCAAGCTCAACGCTCAAGTCGAATCCGAAATTGCCAATCTCGAACCAGCCGATCAGCAAGAGTTTTTGCAAGAATTGGGTCTTGAAAAAAGTGGCCTCGATAAACTTGTACAAACTTCATATTCTCTCTTGGATTTAATTTCTTTTTTTACCACCGGTAAAGACGAAACTCGTGCCTGGACAATCAAACGCGGCACCAAAGCACCTCAAGCTGCTGGAGTTATTCATACCGACTTTGAAAAAAACTTTATCAAAGCTGACGTTATTAGCTGGAATAAATTTGTTGAAGTCAGTAGCGAAGCCGAAGCTCGCGAAAAAGGTTTGATCCGGCTCGAAGGCAAAGAATATATCATGCAAGATGGCGACATTTGTAATTTTAAGGTTGGGTGTTAAAATAAAAATATAATTAAAATAATTACTGTGAAAACAAAAATTTTTTTATCTGCCATTTTTTTACTGTTGCTAACATCTCTTTTTGCGACTGCCGCCAATCGACCAACAACAGTCTACAAAACAAAAATGAACTACAATGATTTAGTCCCTGTTGGTTTATCTGAGGATAAATTAAAAATTTGGAGCCACCCCGACCCCAAGCATCTACAATCTGCATACCCTACCAAATTACATCGTGGTTATTTGTTAGATAATCGAGGTGTTGGAAAAAATTCAGCTTTTTTAAACATCACCTATCAAAAATATTCTCAGCTCAGCAATAATATTATTACTCTCCAAATGTTATTTGATAACATTATAGATAATGATCCCTTTTTAGAAATGTATAATTGTGGCGACAGATATCGTTTTAAAGATGAGGTTAAAGAACTTAACCAAATAATAGATCAAAATAAACTAGAAGAAAGCTGCACGGTATTATTAAAAAATACAGAGCAAAAACAAACGCAATTAAATAAGAATTATTGGTTTATTGGGGCATCTATTGTTATTTTATTATCAACTTTATTGATAATTTTAAAGAAAAAAATGTAATCTAATTTTTCTTCTCCCACACAAAAATCTCTCGAATCACCTTTTGAGATTCACGCTGATAAATCAAACCTGAGCGAGATTGATTTTCTGCTTCAATTTTAAAGTCTGAAAAATCAATTTGAGTAAAACCTAGCTTTTTGATTTGTTCCACAATCGGCAAATATCGCAATTGGTTTCCAATTCTCCAGACTGGTGAGACCATCACCACTCGCCCACCCGGTTTCAAAATTTTATAAAATTCTTCCAGAGATTTCAGATATAAATTTTTTAATTCAAAAACAATCTCATCAATTTGGCTATCTTTAAACTTCGCCGGACCAAGATATGGTTCGGTCACAATCACATTGATCGAGTGTACTTCAATCTCTCGACTAATTTCTTTAGCGTCCGCCACAAAAACTTCGGCTTTGATATTTTTCTCGGGATATTTTTGATTCAACCAATCAAGATTAACTTGAGTATCTTCGATCGCCTTGACAGAATTGTCACATCCCACTACTTTTTGATAACCCATTAAAATTGCTTCTTGAAGAATTGTACCCGAACCACAAAACGGGTCTAGAATTACCTCGTCAAATTTGGCTTGAGCTAAATTGAGCATCATTTTGGCTAGTTTTGGTGGTAACATTCCCGACTTGTCGTCTCGATTTGGTCGCCCGAAATCTAGCAAACCATATTCTTCAAAATCTTGCACCGCCACCGTCTCGCCGAGATAGATTTTATCTTGATCAACAAAAAAGTTTAATTCTTTGCCCTGGGTCAATAATTTATTTTTAGCCACAATTACCGATGATAATGTTTGCTCTTGACTCAAAACCCAACGCAAACTGACTCGATATTTTTCTTTCAGAATCTTTTTGAGCTCCATTCCAAAAACCTTATTTTGTCGCCACAAATTTTTGAAAGTTACTGACTCGGCTCCGAGCGAATAATATGAAAACCCAAAAAATACCTTTTTATCTGTTTCTTCAAAAACTTCAGCCAATTGTTCAACTTTGAGCTCTTTTTGGATGATTGAAATGATCCGACCGACCTTAATTGTCCCACCTAAACGCTTGATCAAGGCTTCTAAATCGACACCTTTGCTAAAATCAGCCAAAAATACCTGTTCCCCAATAAAGACGGGCCTGCAGTCAATTTTTAAGGCCTCTAAAACCGCCAAAATCTCCACCAAAGACAGGTTTGGGTTTTTACCAAGGATAAAAGAATAAGTCATAGTTTGGGTCTTGCTAAAAATAAAGTGTTGTGTTAATATGTCCTTACTTAATGTTTAATAATTATTGTTTAAACTGATGAAAAATCATTACGAATTGGTCTATATTATACCAGTAAAAACAGATGATGACGATACTACTCCAGTCATTGCTTTGATTAGCCAAGCTATTCAAGACAACCATGGAGATGTAATTCGTACCGAAGATTGGGGTAAGCGTAAATTAGCTTATACTATCAAAAATGTCCAGTACGGACATTATATCCTAAATGTCGTCGATTTTGAACCCCAAGATGTCGAAGCTTTGGATGACAAATTAGCAACTGTCCGTGAAATTTTACGTTATCAGATTGTCAAAGTTGACAGCACCGAACTTCCAAAAAAGATTGTTGAAAAAGAAGTAGAAGGTGATGAAACCAAAAAACCTGTCAGAGATATTGATGATGTCGAAGAAGAAACCAAAGAAATCAAGAAAAAAGCTCCTCGCCAAAAAGTCAGTATGGAAGAGCTTGATAAAAAAATTGAAGAAATTTTAAAAGTTTAATATTTAACTTGTACCTCTTTGGAGGACAAACAAAAAAGGAGAAAACAAAATATGGACCTAAACAAAGCTATG
Organism: Patescibacteria group bacterium; assembly: GCA_041678785.1. GTDB lineage: Bacteria > Patescibacteriota > Patescibacteriia > UBA2591 > JBAYNP01 > JBAYNP01. The sequence goes on from JBAYNP010000010.1 coordinate 14,445, forward strand.
ATTATTGGTCGCTTGACCCGCGATCCTGAAGTTCGCTCCACTCCAAGTGGTGCCAACGTTACATCATTCAGCTTAGCA
>JBAYNP010000011.1:0-14265 GCA_041678785.1 Patescibacteria group bacterium
AAATGGTGCCGAAATTGCTCGATCTGAAAAGCTTGCTTGGGGTAAAGTACCTTTACACACGATGCGTGCTGATATTGATTATGCTTTTGGAACAGCTCGTACAATTTATGGAGCTATTGGAGTCAAGGTTTGGATTTATCGGGGTGAAATTTTTGAAGCTGAAAATACTCAGAATCAAGAAGTTAATAAAACAAGTAGTAAATAAATATAGACAGTTATGTTAATGCCAAAAAAAGTAAAACATAGAAAGTGGAATAAGGGACGCGGTCTTAATCGAACCGTCGCTACTAGAGGTGCCACTGTTAGCTTTGGAGAATTTGGTTTAAAAAGTCTCGAACATAAATGGATAACTTCAAGACAAATTGAATCTGCTCGACGTACCATAACGCGCTATATTCAAAGAAAAGGTAGAGTTTGGATCAGAATTTTTCCAGATAAACCAATTACTGCTAAAAGTGCCGAAGTTCCGATGGGATCTGGAAAAGGTACCGTTGATCATTATGTCGCCGTTATCAAACCAGGAACAATTCTTTTTGAAATGGATGGTGTTGATGAGGCAATTGCCAGAGAAGCTTTGAAACTAGCTGGATACAAACTTCCAGTTAAAACTAAAGTCGTAGCCAAAAACTAATTTTATGAAAATAATTGAATTAAGAAAAAAAACTAAAACCGAACTAATCAAGTTTCTCGAAGAAGAAAAAGAAAAACTTGGTGAGCTTAGACTTAAAATTAGTAGTCGTCAATTGACCAACGTTTCACAGGTTCGTAAGATTAGAACCAACGTTGCTCAAGCGATAACATTATTGAACAACCAAGATTATATAGACAATAAGTCAATCACTAAATAAATTATATGACAATTCAAGATACTCAAAAAATAAAGATATTCCGTAAACTTAGAGGGATTGTTGTTAGTGATAAGATGGACAAAACGGTTGTGGTCAAAGTCGATCGAACCAGAGTTCACCCTAAATACAAAAAAAGATATGTGATTAGTAAGAGATATAAAGTTCATGATCCAGAAAATAAATGTTGTGAAGGGGATTATGTAGAATTTATCGCTAGTCGTCCAATTTCAAAAGATAAGAAATGGAAATTGTCCGAAATAATCAAAGCCGCGCCTAAGGTTGAGAAATTGCCAGAAGTTGAATCTGAAGTAAAGCACAAAGAGCGCGAAGAGTTAAAAAAGCAAGAATTGTTAGCCAAGAAAGAATTCGAAGCTACCAAAGAAACTATTGCCGAAGAAATCGAAGATAAAAAATAACGTCAGGTCAAAAATAATTCATATAATATGATTCAGAACGCATCAAATTTAAAAGTCGCCGATAACAGTGGAGCCAAGCGCGTCGAGTGTATTAAGGTTCTCGGTGGTTTCCAAAAAAGATATGCCGGTGTTGGAGACATTATTACGGTAGCTGTCAAAGAAGCTCAACCACACGGTTTAATCAAGAAAGGCGAAGTCAAACACGCCGTGATTGTGCGTACCAAAAAAGAAATTCGCCGTCCAGATGGATCATATGTTAGATTTGATGAGAATGCAGTGGTAATTGTCGATCAAAAGAGTAAAGAACCTAAAGGTACTCGCGTTTTTGGTCCAGTTGCTCGTGAACTTAGAGCTCGAGGTTTTAATAAAATAATTTCACTTGCTCCTGAAGTTTTGTAAATAAATACTATGAAAATAAAGAAAAATGACATCGTAAAAATTATTCAGGGGAAGGATAATGGCAAGAGAGGTAAAATTCTCAAAGCAATGCCTAAAGAAAATAAGGTTGTTGTCGAAGGCCATAATTTATTGATCAAACACACTCGTCCTCGTAAGCAAGGTGAAAAGGGTCAAAGAATTCAATTTCCATCACCACTTGATGTTTCGAAAGTGATGCTTGTTTGTCCACATTGTGATAAAATGACCAGAGTTAGTTATAAAATTATCAATCCCAACGATGCTGATAAAAAGAAAATTCGCTTTTGTCGCAAGTGTGATCAAGCCATTGATTAAAAAATATGCATAAAATTTTAGAAAAATACAATAAAGAAATTATTCCTGCCTTGAAGAAAACTTTTGGTTACAAAAATGTCATGGCTATTCCTAAATTGGAAAAACTTGTGATTAATGTCGGTTTGGGCTCAGGCTTAAAGGATGATAAATATGTTGAATTGGTTGAAAAGACTTTGACTGGGATTAGTGGCCAAAAACCGGTTCGCACCAAAGCTCGCAAGGCTATCGCTGGTTTCAAAATTCGTGAAGGAATGGAAGTCGGAGTTAAAGTTTCCTTAAGAGGAGATAAAATGTATGATTTTATTGATAAGTTAGTTAACGTTACTTTTCCTCGTGTCAGAGATTTCTGGGGAATTTCAGAAAAATTAGTTGATTCCAAGGGTAATTTGTCAATCGGTTTTAAAGAACATACTGTTTTTCCAGAAATTGCACCTGAAGAAGTTGATCGACCTCATGGTTTACAAATTAATATAAAAACAACGGCAGGTAATCACAAAGAAGGGCTCGAATTATTTAAACTGTTAGGTTTTCCATTTAAAAAAGATAATAAATAAATATGGCTACTTCAGCTCAAAAAGCTAAATTAAGAAAGACTCCAAAATACTCATCACGTGAAGTTCATCGTTGTTGGCATTGTGGACGTCGTCACGGATATATGCGTGAGTTTGGTTTGTGCAGAATTTGTTTTCGAGAATTAGCTAACCGAGGCCAGATACCTGGAATTACAAAAGCCTCTTGGTAATATTAATATAATTATAAGATAAATAAGAATATATGATGACTGACCCAATAGCAGACATGCTAACTAGAGTAAGGAATGCTCTTGCTGTAAATATCAAAGAGGTCATTTTGCCTTACTCAAATATAAAGTTTAGTATTGCAGAGCTTCTCGTAAAAGAGGGTTATCTTGAAAGTGCCGAAAAAATGGAAGATAAGCTGACTGGTTTTGATCAAATCAAGATTGTTCTCAAATATGAAGGTCGTCGTCAGCCTAAGATTAAGCACATTCAAAGAGTTAGTAAACCAGGCTGTCGTATTTATGCCAAAAAAGACGAAATGCCTTATGTTTTGAACAATATTGGTATTGCTGTCATCTCGACTTCAAAAGGCTTAATGACCAACAAAAAAGCCAAAAAAGAAGGTTATGGTGGCGAAATTATTTGTGAAATTTGGTAATTATATAAATATGTCCCGAATAGGAAAACAACCAGTTATAATCCCTGCTAAAGTTGAAGTTAAATACGTCGATAGTATGTTAACTGTCAAAGGTCCAAAAGGTGAGCTCAAGCAATTAGTTTTGCCTGAAGTTAATCTTGAAATTAGCGACAAAGAAATTTTAGTCAGTGTCAAAAGACCAAAGATCAAAACCCAAAGAGCTTACTGGGGGCTTTATCAAAGATTGATTAGTAATATGGTCAAAGGTGTGACCGAAGGCTTTGAAAAGAAAATGGAAATGATCGGTGTCGGGTACAAAGCTCAAGTTCAAGGCAAAACTTTGGTTTTAAACGTAGCTTTTTCTCACCCAGTTAATTTTCCAATTGCTGAAGGTTTGAATATTTCAGTTGACAAGAATGTTATTACGATCAACGGAATTGATAAACAATTAGTCGGAGAAGCTGCCGCCAACCTTAGAAAGATCAGAAAACCTGAACCATACAAAGGTAAGGGTATTAAATATATTGATGAAATTGTTCGTCGCAAAGACGGTAAAAAAGTCGGTGCTAAATAAAGTTGAATAATATTTTATATGGATAAAAATAAGATCAAAAAACAGTCACAGGACAGAAGACACAAACGAGTCCGTAGTAAGGTTTCTGGAATTGCCAGCAAGCCAAGACTTTGTGTTTTTCGAAGTTTGAATCATATTTATGTTCAGGCAATTGATGATTTGGCTGGAAAGACTTTAGCTGCTTCGAGTGATTTAGAATTAGCACAGAATAAAATCAAACCAGAATTAAAAGTTGAATTAAAAGGCAAAGAAGCTGAGGCCTACCAAGCTGGAAGTTTGATTGCCAAAAAATTATTAGAACAAAAGATTGAAATCGCTGTTTTTGATAAAGCAAGTTATAAATATCATGGCCGAGTCAAAGCTTTGGCTCAAGGGGCTCGTGATGCTGGTCTTAAATTTTAGTTTAGTAAATCATATATGGATAATACTCAAAACAACAACAAGGACAACAACAAAGACAGCCGACCAGATAGTCGACGTAAGTTTTCACATCGTCCAGAACAACCAAAAGAAGAATTTGAACAGAAATTGGTCGAAGTTCGTCGCGTGACTCGTGTGACTGGTGGTGGAAAACAGCTTTCTTTTAGAGCTTGTGTTGTGATTGGTGATAAAAACGGAAGAGTTGGGGTGGCTGCTGCCAAGGGTAAAGATGTTCCTGGTGCAATTGCCAAAGCTATTAACCGAGCCAAAAAAGAAATTATTGAAGTGCCTCTTATTGATGGGACAATTGCTCATGCCGTCACTTTCAAATTCAAAGCCGCCAAAGTTATGCTTAAACCAGCCAGACAGGGTCGTGGAGTTATTGCTGGTGGGGCAGTGCGTATGGTTTTAGAACTTGCTGGTGTTGAAAATATCGTCAGTAAAATTCAAGGTTCAAAAAATAAATTAAATAATGTCAAAGCAACCGTGATGGCTCTCGATAGTCTTTTGAAAGTTGAGCCAAAAAAGAAAAAAGAAGAAAAGCCTAAGGTTGACGCCAAAGTTGCTGAGACTGAAGTCAAAGAAAGTAAAGATAGTGAAGATACTAAAAAATCAATTACTAAAAAATAGATATGTCAGTCAGATTACACAACTTAAAACCTAACGCAGGTTCAACTAAAACTAAAAAACGTGTTGGTCGTGGTGGAAAATCCGGGACTTATTCTGGTAGAGGTATGAAGGGTCAAAAATCACGTACCGGTGGTAAAGGTGGTTTGAAAATCAGAGCTTTCAAAGCTCAACTTCAAAGTTTACCTAAATTAAGAGGTTTTAAGAGCAAATTTATTCGATTTACTCATGTTAATCTCGGCGTTTTGGAACAAAAGTTTAATGCTGGCGAAACCGTCAATCTCGAAAATTTAATTGCCAAAGGAATTATCAAAAACTTGGAACATAAATCAAAGATCAAGATTTTATCCAAAGGTGAATTAACCAAAAGTTTAACCGTAATTGCTGACGCTTTCTCAAAAACAGCCAAAGAAGCCATCGAAAAAGCTGGTGGAAAAGCTGAAGAAATTAAATAATACTTTATGTTTTCAAAATTAGTCCAAATATTCAAAATTAAGGACTTAAGAAATCGCATTCTCTTTATTTTTGCTATCCTGATTGTTTTTCGTTTTGCAGCTCACATCCCGGTGCCTGGAATCGATGTCAACGCCCTCAAAGATTTCTTCAATTCTCAAGCGGTTTTAGGTTTACTTAATATGATGTCTGGTGGTGCGATGGAAAACTTTTCGATCGTAGCTCTCGGAATCGGGCCTTACATTACTTCATCGATTATTTTTCAGCTGTTGGCAATGATTGTTCCGAAGCTCGAAGAAATGTCTAAAGAAGGTGAAGTTGGACGCCAAAAAATCAATAATTATACCAAAATTTTGACAGTGCCTTTGGCTTTTCTTCAAGGCTACGCTATGATTACCTTACTTCAGAGATCTGGTCAAGGAATTATTGGTAGTTTGAGTTTTCCTCAAATGATGACAATTATGACCGTGATGACCGCCGGGACAATTTTCTTGGTCTGGTTAGGGGATTTGATTACCGAAAAACATATTGGTAACGGTATTTCTCTGATCATTTTTGCAGGTATTGTCTCGGGTATTCCTCAAATTGTCCAACAAAATATTGCGACTTACGACCCAAGTAAATTAGTTAACATTCTTATCTTTGTTATTTTGACATTAGTGACGGTCGCCGCGATTGTCTTTATCAATGAATCTCAGAGAAATATTCCAGTATCTTACGCTAGACAAATTCGTGGTCACAAAACTTATGGTGGTCGTGACACTTATTTGCCATTGCGTGTCAATCAAGCGGGGATGATCCCAATTATTTTCGCGGTTTCTTTGGCAATGATGCCGAATTTATTAGCCCAGTTTTTTGTAACTTCTCGTGTGGCTTGGTTGGCCGACGCTGCCCAAACGGTGATAAATATTTTTGGAAATCAGATTTTTTATGGGCTAACATATTTTGTGTTGGTAGTGGCCTTTACTTATTTCTATACTTCGATTATTTTCCATCCACAACAAATTGCCGAAAATTTACAAAAGCAAGGTGGCTTTGTGCCGGGGATTCGACCAGGCAGACACACCTCAGAATATTTGGGTGGGGTTAGTAATCACATTATGCTCGCCGGTGCTATGTTCTTGGGTGTGGTGGCGGTTTTACCATTATTTATTAGTGGCACGCTCAGTATTTCATCAGTTATTAGTGGTGCGAGCTTGATCATCGTCGTCTCAGTTGTCATCGAGACAGTTCGTCAGATCAATTCTCAATTGACCATGAGAGAATACGACGAAATTTAATTATTCTTCCTTTCTTATATATTTAAAACGAGATCCGCGAGGGTCTCGTTTTAGCTTGATTTAAGAGATAAAACACGGTAGAATAAACTTGAAATTAAATAACTATGGAAACCAAAGACTTAAAAATCGTTTTTCTAGGACCACCGACTTCGGGCAAAGGAACTCAGGCCGAAGTTGTTGCTCAAGAACTTAATTTAATCCACATATCAACAGGGGAGATTTTTCGTAAACATGTGGCTGAAAAAACTGAGCTGGGTTTACAAGTCAAAGAATTAATTGAAAATGGTCGTTTGGTGGCCGACGACTTGACGAATGAAGTTGTTGAAAATAAATTAGTTGATATTAGAAATGGATTTATTCTCGATGGTTATCCAAGGAGTGTTGCTCAGGCAATAGCCCTTGATGAAATGACCCAAATTACGCACGCTTTTTTTATCAAAATTTCTGACGACGAAGTGATTCGTCGAGTTGCCAATCGTCGTGTGTGTAGTGTCTGTGGTAAACTGCACACTGTCAGTCCGAAAGATACGACCGAAGACAAAAATATTTGTCGCGAATGTGGTGGTCAGCTCGAATTAAGAAGTGATGACACCGAAAAAGTTATGCGTCAGAGACTTCAAGAATATCACGAAATCACCGAACCAATGGTTGAGTTTTATCGCCAGGAAAAAGTCTTGGTCGAAATTAACGGTGAACAGCCCGTCGAAAAAATTACTCAAGAAATTTTAACTGAAATCAAAAAATGATCGATATTAAAACAACCGAAGAAATCGAAATTCTAGCCGAAGGTGGAAAAATCTTGGGCGAGATTTTGGGTCAGCTTTGCGAAATGTGTCAGCCGGGAGTTTCGACTTTTGAATTAGAGCAAGAAGCTGAAAAATTAATTGCTCAGGCTGGAGGAATTTCAAGTTTTAAAAATTATAATGGATATCCATTTATTTTATGCACCTCGCTCAATGAAGAAGTCGTCCATGCTTTTCCGTCCAAAAAAACTATTTTGAAAAATGGTGATATTTTAGGGATCGACATTGGGATGAAATACAAAGGTTTTTATACTGACATGGCCTATACTGTTTCGGTCGGTAAACTTAATTCCGACACCAAAAAATTGGTCGAAGTGACCAAACAAGCTTTGCAAATCGGGATTGATCAGATCAAACCCGGCAATCACATTGGCGATATTGGCAGTGCGATTCAAAAATTTGTGAATGAACATAAGTTGGGTTATGGAATTGTACGAGAATTTGCGGGTCATGGAGTCGGTCGAAAAGTTCATGAAGATCCGATGATTCCAAACTACGGCAAAGCTGGCGAAGGCGCCAAATTGAAACCAGGGATGGTCCTGGCAATTGAGCCGATGGTAACAATGGGTGATTGGCGAGTGATGGTAATGGATAATGGCTGGACGGTGGTTACGGCTGACAATAGTCTGGCAGCTCATTTTGAAAAAACGGTTGTTGTCACCGAAGACGGCTGTCGTGAACTAACGCCTTTTGTATATGACAAATAAAATTTTAGGCATCGATCATGGTGGTAGTCGGCTTGGATTGGCGATTTCGGATTCGATGCAAATGATCGCCATGCCATATAAAAAACTAGAAAATTCTGCTAAGCTGATCGATGAAATTCGAGCGATTTGTCAGGCAGAAGAAATTAAAAAAATTGTGGTTGGTTTGCCATTGGCTTTATCGGGTGACGATACTGAGCAGACAAAGATTGTGCGAGAATTTGCGAATGATTTAAAAAAAGACTCAGAGTTAATTATTGAATTTGAAGACGAACGTCTGACTTCGAAAATGGCAACTCAAGTTTTTTCTCGAGACGAAAAAGATGTCCAAGCGGCGGTGATTATTTTGCAGAGTTATTTAGATAAAAATAATTAAGATGGTTTATTTTTTTATTTTCGGAGTAGCTTTTTTGTTGGCGGTGATTTTGACTTTGCTGATCAAAAAAATTGCTTTGAAATTTGGAATTGTCGATGACCCGCGAAATGCTCCCGAAAGAAAAATTCAAATCAAGCCAATTCCGCTTTTGGGAGGCACGGCGGTTTATCTAGCTTTTGCTTTTGGAGTCTTAATTTTCAAAGACCAAATTTTATCAGGCTCGATCGAGCTCAGAAATTTAATTGGGGTTATCCTTGGTGGGTTGATCATAATTCTGGGTGGAATTTTGGACGACAAGTTTAATTTACCGGCCAAAAAACAAATTATTTTTCCGATTTTAGCGACCTTGGTGGCGATTTTTTTTGGCATCGGAATTGATTTTATTACCAACCCTTTTGGTGGTCTGATTTATCTCGATCAAGTAAAATTTCAAATTATAACTTTGGGTGGAATACCATACTTCATTAGCCTCTTTTCTGACCTGTTTACGCTAATTTGGCTGATGGTGGTCATTTATGCGATTAAGTTTCTCGACGGGCTAGATGGGCTCGTTTCGGGCGTTTCAATGATTGGTGGGCTGGTGGTAGCGGGTTTGTGCCTGCTGACAGTGTTTTTCCAGCCAGAAGTGGCGACTTTGGCAATAATCTTTGCAGGAGCCTGTGCCGGTTTTCTGGTGTTTAATTTTCATCCGGCCAAAATATTTCTCGGAGAAGCCGGGTCTTTTTGTGGGTTTATGTTGGGAATTTTGGCGATTATTTCGGGTGGAAAAATTGCCACCACGCTGTTAATTTTAGGGATTCCGATTTTGGATTTAATCTGGGTGGTTTTCCGTCGAGTTCTCGTGGACAAAAAAGCTCCATGGAAAGGGGATAAAAAGCACCTCCATTTTCGTTTGCTCGAACTAGGTTTTTCACATCGCGGAGCGGTTTTGTTATTATATTTTATCGCGTTGATATTTGGATTAGTAACAATATTTTTCGGGAGTTTGGCCAAGCTGATAGCACTAATTATTTTGGTTATTTTGATGATAATTTTGGCGATAATTATAACTAAAAAAGAAAAATAATTTAATTAAAAAACAAATTTATAAATTTGACCTTATATTGATTTTGTGTTAGATTAAAAGAAAAGAGGAGGATATAAGTGAAAAATATTAGTGTTATTTTAAAGTTCATGTTTTGGGCAGCGGTTATTATTGTTGCCATCTGCGCTGGTCCCGTGGGCACAGCTATTTTTTATGGTGGTTGTGCCATAAAAGACAAAAGAAAAAAAGGAGTTGAGTTATGAGATTTCTTGCAATATTATTTTCTATGCTATTTTTATTTGTGGTTGTTTTTGATCACAAAGGTTTGGGTGTTTATTTTGAAAGTATTGAAGAAAATGAGAAACTTTAATACTAAAAACGTTAAGGCGCCGCAATCTCGTGGCGCTTTTGCACATCTTGACATTATCTGGTTTTTTGTTTAGAATGTCTTTGCCCCGTTTATATTTTTAAATTATTCAATATGACGATTGCAGTTATCAAGACTGGCGGAAAACAGTACAAAGTCTCCGAAGGTCAAACTATAAAAATTGAAAAAATTACAGGCTTAGAAAATACTGGCGTTGTTTTTGATCAAGTATTATTGATTGCTAGCGACGAAGGTAAAGATGTCAAAATTGGTGCTCCAATTCTTGAAGGTTCGACTGTTTCTGGTGAAGTTGTCGCTGATGGTCATGACAGAACGATTCTTGTCGGTAAATACAAAAACAAGACTCGTTACCACAAAACTCATGGTCATAGACAACAGTTTATGAAAGTCAAAATCGATAAAATCAACTAGACTTAAATAACTTAAAAGCCCCGACGAGGGGCTTTTAAGTTATTGTAGAAAAAGTGTAAATAAGGACTAACTTTGAAATTAATTAAATAAGATAGGTGTCATTCTGAGCGTAGCCTTGTACTCAAGGCGAAGTCGAAGAATCCCTTAAACGTGGATGTCGTAAAGACATTGAGTTAAGTAAGAAATACTTAAAATTAAAAAATCCAAGACAAACAGGTCTATTTGTTATTTTTACTTGATTGACATATAAGCGACCCGCCTAGACTCGGCGAGGCTGGTTTCTCCGCTACGTTTTGGATTACCAAAACTTCGTTCGAAATGACACGGCAAAAACAGTCCTCGAGCGGAGTCGAGGGGTAAAAGCAGGTGCAAATTAAAACGACCCTTCGACTCCGCTCAGGGACCGGGTTAATATTGTTTTGCGAATAGAAATATTTTTTATACCTAATACCTAATACTTTATACTTAATACTTTCTACCCACGATCATATTTTCCTCCGATTCTTCAACGCATTCGAAATCGTAATCTGATCAGCGTATTCAATATCACTTCCAGTTGGTAAGCCTTGAGCGAGGCGACTGATTTTGATTAGTGGATCGATTTTTTTAATCATATTTGTCAGATAAATGATGGTACTTTCGCCACCAATATCCGAATTGATTCCAAAAATAATTTCGTGAATTTTGGGATTATTTTTTTTGATACGTTCGAATAGTTCTCGGATTTTTAAATTTTTGAAAGTATCAGGTTCGAGGGTATCAATTTTGCCACCAAGAACGTGATAAACTCCCTGGTATTCGCCAGTGTTTTCAATTGCCTGGAGATCTTGAGGCTTTTCGACAATACAGATTACACCCTGACTTCTTTCTGAATTATCACAGATTGAGCATGTTGTTTGACTGGAAATATTAAAACAAATCGGGCAAATTTGAACTTCATTTTTTAAGTTTTTGATTAGCTCGGCAATTAAATCCAAAGACATTTGATTTTTATTGATTAAATAAAAAATAAAACGCTCGGCAGTTTTTTTACCGATGCCAGGAAATTTGGCGAATTCGTCAATTAGTTTTTGAATGTTTGAGGAATAAAATGACATTTTAGTGCATTGGTGGTTCGACAAATTGGCTTTGGAAATTCGGATCCTCGGGCATTTGGCTGCGATCTAAATTACGAAAACTAGCCTTCGTCTCGTCAAAATAAAGTTGAACTTTACCGACAGGACCGTTACGATGTTTGGCGATGATGATGTCTGAGAGGTGGGGGAATTCACAATTTTCTTTATAACGTGATTCACGATAGATAAACAAAACGACGTCAGCATCTTGTTCGATAGCTCCAGATTCACGCAAGTCAGCCAATTTTGGAATTGCTGGAATACGGGATTCGACGGCACGGGATAGCTGTGACAAGGCCAAAACCGGAATATCGAGTTCACGAGCAATCGCTTTTAAAGATCGCGAAATGGCAGCAATTTCCAAGACGCGGTTTTCTTTGTAACTCGAACCTTCCATCAGCTGTAAATAATCAATAATGATCAAATTTAAATCATGTTCAGCTTTGAGCCGTCTGGCTTTAGTGCGCATTTCCATGACGTTGGTCGTGGCTGAATCATCAATAAAAATCTTAGCTTCGGAGAGTGTCCCAAGAGCATGGCCAATTTTTGTAAAATCATTAATATCACCCTTTTCGGACAAATTGCCAGTACGCATTTTCCAGAGATCAATATCGGCTTCAGCACAAAGCATACGATCGACAATTGATTCTTTGCTCATTTCGAGAGAAAAAATACCAACCGAACCACCAGAATCAACGGCGACTTGACGGGCAATGTCGAGTGCCAAACTAGATTTTCCCATTGAAGGACGAGCCGCCAAAACGATTAGATCTGATTTTTGTAGGCCAGCTAGCATTTTATCGAGATCGACAAAGCCAGTCGCTAGACCACGAAGTTGCCCTTTGTTTTTGTGAAGCTCATCAATACGGTCAAAGGTGCCAGTCAAAATATCATTGATTGGAGTAAAAGCTTGAGTGAGAAATCTTTGTGAAACGCCAAAAAGCTTTTGTTCGGCCTGATCGAGCAAAGTTGAAAGATCCTCGTCTTCTTTGTAGCCCATCAGAGAAATTTGATTGGCTGAACTAATAAGTCGTCTCAGAGTTGCTTTTTTGCGGACAATTTCAGTATAAGTGACGATATTGCTTGAAGTAGCAACGGCGTTAGCCAAACTGGCGAGATAACTCCGTCCACCGACTTTTTCGATTTGTTTTCTTTCTTCGAGACAATTGGACAAACTTAAAATATCGATCGGCTCACGTTTTTCATAAAGATCAAGAATCGAGGCAAAAATTGTCCCGTGAGCATCTTTATAAAAATCTTCTGGGCGAAGCATATCGGCGATTTTGGTAATCGCTTCTTTGTCGATCAAGAGACAACCAAGGACTGATTCTTCGGCATCGAGGTTTTGAGGAGGCAATTTTTCGATTTGATCAATCATAGGAAGTTAATTTAAAGTAGCTTTAGTTTACCTTAAAACAGTCTGGCTGACAATCAAAAGATACGCCCAACTATTGCACAAATTATTAACTTTTGCTACAATTTACTGTGTTATTAAGCCCCTATAGCTTAATGGTAAAGCAGTTGCCTTTTAAGCAATTGATATAAGTTCGATTCTTATTGGGGGTACCAAAAGAAGATTTGCTTTTTGCAAGTCTTTTTTTGTTTGAGAAATTGATATAAGTTCTGCGCCCGAGGCGCACCCGCCTGGGGCGGGGATTCTTATTTTTGAGAGTATCAAAAGAGACTTAATCGTTGAGATTGGGTCTTTTTTGTTTTTATGCTATAATCAAATTATATTAATTAATTAATTCAAAAATTATGGAAGAACAAAAATGTGAGTGCGGTTGTTGCTCTTTTTCAACTAAGCACAAATTTGCTATCGTTTTGATAGCTGTCGTGGGTTTAGTGTTAATCTTGTCTTTGGCTTTATGTCGAGACAAAAATGAAGTTGATGACAATTATACGATGACCGTCTCAGCCGACGGTGAAGTCGTCGCCAATCCTGATATTGCAGTGATTACAATCGGGGTGAATACTGGTGAAAAAATGAAAGTCGATGAAGTGGTCGCTGAAAATACTGCCAAAATCAATGCCATTATCAAAGCTTTGAAAGATGGTAAAGTTGCTGAAAAAGATATTAAAACTATTTCATACAATCTTTATCCAGTTTATGATTATACAGATATCGCTGGTCGTACTTTGAAGGGTTATGAACTTGATCAACAACTTCAAATCAAAATTCGTGATATGGAAAATATCGGTGGCATTATTGGCATTGCGACTAGCAATGGTGCTAATCAAGTCAGCGATGTTAGCTTCACGATTGATGATCCAGAAAAATTAAAAGCTGAAGCTCGAGATCTTGCGATTGCCAAAGCCAAAGAAAAAGCCAAAAGTATTGCCCGAACTTCTGGAATTGATTTAGGTAAATTGGTCAATGTTTATGAAAATGAAAGTGGTTATGTTGCTTATGATAGCAATGCTATGTTGTCATCAAAGGCTGTGTCTGGTTATGGAATGGGTGGAGCTGAGACTGTTGCTCCGACGATTGCAACTGGAGATACCAAGATTACGATTAATGTTAGTTTGACTTACAAAGTTAAATAAAGTTAGAAAACAAAAAAGCACTTACTGGGAGAGAGGTAAGTGCTTTTTTGGTTAATTGAAATGTTGTGGTAAAGATAAAAAAAATTTGCGTTTTGACTTGAATAGACAAAAATCAACGCACTGTAGAGACGCGATTCATCGCGTCTGATCTACTGGTTGAATATTTTAGAGACGCGATAAATCGACGTCTCTACACCACGTTTTAATAAAATTCAATATTGTAATTCACAAAACAAAATAGGTGTCATTCCGACCGCATGCCTGCGCATGCAGGGAATCTTGGTAATCCAAGACGCAGAGAGGAACCAGCCTCGACTAGCGAGTCTAGGCGGGTCACTTATCCGTGGATTACGTAAAGATAAGAATAAGAAAACTATTTTGTGTGATTTAAT
>JBAYNP010000012.1:0-14059 GCA_041678785.1 Patescibacteria group bacterium
AAAAATAAGGCATTTGGGAAGTGTGTCTTATTTTTTACCGTCAAAAGTAAGATCTACAATAAAATTTTATATAACCACAATTAAAATAAAAGGCCATGACTTTAAAAAAACTAAAAACAAACACACCAAAGGTCGCCAACAATGTTGTCTTGAGTAAGATTAGAAAACGCGATGGTCGATTAGTCAAATTTAATCAAGATCGAATTACCAATGCGATTCACAAAGCAATTGTGGCTGTTGAAGGTAAGGATGGTAAAGAAGCCAAAAAACTTTCAAATCAGGTTGTTAGTATTTTAAAACGTCGTTATAAAGGAAAAAATCCGGGCATTGAAGATATTCAAGATGTTATTGAAGAAGTTTTGATAAAAAATAGTTTAGTTGATGTGGCTAAGGCTTTTATTATTTATCGTAAACAACATGAAGAAATTCGTGATGTTAGATCCCTAGTTAATTCAGATAAAATAATTGAAGATTACCTTGGTGAAAATGATTGGCGAGTCAAAGAAAATAGTAACATGGCCTATTCTCTACAAGGACTCAATAATCACGTTTCTTCGACAGTGACGGCGCGTTATTGGCTGAATAAAGTTTATCCTCAAGAAATTAATGATGCCCACAAAAGTGGTGATTTACACATTCACGATCTTCAGGCCCTTTCGGCTTATTGCTGTGGTTGGGATTTGAAAGACTTGTTAATTAAAGGTTTCGGCGGGGTACCGGGTAAACTTTATAGTAAACCACCAAAACATTTTGTTTCAGCCCTATCTCAAATTGTAAATTTCTTTTTTACACTTCAAGGTGAGGCGGCTGGAGCTCAAGCTTTTTCTAATTTTGATACTTATCTAGCCCCGTTTGTTTATGCTGACAAATTGAATTATGATCAGGTCAAACAAGGAGTTCAATCTTTTGTTTTTAATTTAAATGTTCCAACTCGGGTCGGTTTTCAAACTCCATTTACCAATATTACAATGGATTTACAAATTCCTGCTGATATGAAGGATCAATCGGTAATTATTGGTGGTGAAGCTAAAAATTTTACTTACGGTGAGACTCAAGCGGCGATGGACATGATTAATCAGGCTTTTACTGAAGTGATGACCGAAGGGGATGGTGCTGGTCGTGTGTTTACTTTCCCAATTCCAACTTACAATATTACTAAAAACTTTGATTGGGAAAACCCAAAATGGAACAAGCTTTGGGAAATGA
Organism: Patescibacteria group bacterium; assembly: GCA_041678785.1. GTDB lineage: Bacteria > Patescibacteriota > Patescibacteriia > UBA2591 > JBAYNP01 > JBAYNP01. Next base: position 1,207 of record JBAYNP010000012.1, read on the forward strand.
CTGCTAAATATGGAATTCCTTATTTTTCAAATTTTGTAAATTCTGATATGGATCCAGCCGATGCTCGTTCGATGTGTTGTCGCTTAAGATTAGATAATCGTGAATTGCGTCGTCGTGGCGGTGGGCTTTTTGGTGCCAATCCATTAACTGGTTCAATTGGTGTGGTTACAATTAATATGCCACGCATTGGTTATCTTTCAAAAACTAAAGAAGAATTCAAAGCACGCCTAGGGCATTTAATGGATCTTGCTAAACAAAGCCTTGAACTTAAACGTGAAATTTTAGAAGGTTTTACTGAAGGTGGACTTTATCCATATAGTAAGGTTTATCTTGATGGTATTAAAAAACGCATGGGTAGTTACTGGAGAAATCATTTTAATACAATTGGTTTGGTTGGGATGAACGAAGCCCTATTAAATTTTATGGGTAAGGGGATTCATGAGTCAGTAGGACAAGAGTTTGCCTCTGAAATTATGGATTTTATGCGTGATAAAATGACCGAATTTCAAAGAGAAACTGGTAATATGTACAACCTTGAAGCGACTCCAGCCGAAGGAACGACTTATCGTTTAGCCCGTGCTGACAAAGATAAGTATCCTAACATTATTGCTGCGAATGAAGAAGCCTTTAAAAAAGGAGCTAAACCTTATTATTCCAATTCAACTCAGCTGCCAGTTGGTTTTACAGATGATATCTTTGAAGCTCTTGAACTTCAAGATAATTTACAGACAAAATATACTGGTGGGACAGTGTTTCATGGATTTTTAGGAGAAGCTATTAGTGATATTGAAGGAGCTAAAGCTTTAGTCAAAAAAATTGCCCAGAATTTTCATTTACCATATTATACTTTGACGCCAACCTTTAGTGTTTGTCCACAATGTGGTTATCTTTCAGGTGAACATCACCAGTGCCCGACTTGCAAAAGTGATTCTGAGGTTTATTCTCGAGTGGTCGGCTATTTGCGCCCAGTTCAACAATGGAATGAAGGTAAACGAACCGAGTTTAGTGATCGCAAAACTTATTGTGTTTAAAAAAATAAATTATGAAAATTGCCGGACTGCAGAAAATGACGCTGATCGATTATCCTGGGAAAATTGCCGCTACAGTTTTTACTTCGGGTTGTAACTTTCGTTGCCCATTTTGTCATAACCCTGAATTAGTTAATAAAACTCAGGGGGTAAATTTAATCTCCGAAACTCAATTGTTGGATTTTTTGGAAAGTCGTCGAAAATATCTTGACGCTGTCTGTTTTACTGGTGGTGAACCACTCTTGCACGAAGATATTATTGACTTATTAAAAAAAGTCAAAGCGATGGGATTTTTGGTAAAAATTGACACCAACGGAACTAATCCAGAATTGTTAAAAAAAATTGTTAATGAAAAATTAGCAGATTATGTGGCCATGGACATCAAGGCTCCACTTGATTGGCTAAGCTACAAAAAAACGATCAATGTTGATAATAAAGAATTATTAGACAAGGTTAAAGAAAGTGTTAAATTTTTGTTGAGTGTTGATGATAAAATTGATTGTGAATTTAGAACAACGGTCGTCCCGAAGTTTTTAAAACTTAAAGATATTGAAATTATCGCTCAACAAATTAAGGGTGCTAAAAAATATTCAATCCAACAATTTATTAATTCGGGTAAAATGATTGATAAAACCTTAGTCAACGTTAAGCCTTATAGTAAAGAAGATTTAGAAGAGGCTTGTGAAATAGCCAGAAAATATGTTGGCAAATGTTATTTAAAAAATGTTTAACATAAAAACAAAATGCCTCAAATTCCAGAAAGAGACTTAGAAAAAAAAGTTGACGAACTTTTAAAAACCTCTAAAGAAACTGCAAAAAAAGTTGACAAAATTTATCATTGGCATCGAATGAGCCAAATCTTTTTTTGGTTGAAATTTTTGATTATCGTTTTAATTATAGTTTCGGCCTGGATTTATATTCCACCATTTATAAGCAAGATGGCCACACCTTATCAAAGCATAATTGATAATTATCAAAAGGCAGTGGGTACATTTGATAATGTAAATCAAGTCAAAGATAATTTATTGAAGAAATAATTTTTATATACCAATATAATTTGAAAGCGAGGTCACGTGACCTCGCTTTCAAATTAACAATTGCCTTTCCCTTCAATTTAAGTTAAGATAACTTGATGCAAGATTTAATTGAACAAATTGAAGACCTCCAAATAAGATTGAATAAGAATCTGGTATTTTTGGATTTGGATAAGAAAAAAAATGAATTAAAATCCTTGGAAGCTCAGATGAGTCAACCAAATTTTTGGAATGATAACCAAACTGCAAGTCGAGTTAGCAAAGAGTCGGCCGGCATTAAAAGCGAGATTGACGACTGGGAAAAAATCGGTCGCGAAGTTAAAGATTTATTGGAAATTACCCAGCTTGATTCCAAAGATTCTGATGTTAATTTGCGAGTCGAAGTTGAAAGCGGATTGAGCGAATTAACTCAACGATTTGAAAAGATGGAATTTTTGATACTGATGAATGGTAAATATGACAAATTGGATGCCATTGTTTCGATTTATTCTGGGGCTGGGGGAGATGATGCTCAGGATTGGGCGGAAATTTTGCTAAAAATGTATTTGAACTATGCCGAAAAAAAAGATTTTAAAGTTAGTATTTTAGATCAATCGAGAGGCTCGGTTGCAGGCATAAAAAATGTCACTTTTGAAGTTTCGGGTCGCTTTGCTTATGGATATTTAAAAGCCGAAGATGGAGTCCATCGTTTGGTGCGAATTTCACCGTTTGATGCTGATAAGGCGCGCCACACTTCGTTTGCGATGGTGCAAGTTTTGCCACAGATCGAAGAACTCGACGACAAAGAATTAAAAATTGAAGACAAAGATATTCGAATTGATACTTTTCTTTCGTCTGGTCCAGGTGGTCAAGGCGTCCAGACGACTTATTCGGGCGTGCGCATTGTTCATTTGCCAACTGGAATTATGGCGAACTGCCAGGAAACTCGTAGCCAGCTTCAAAACAAAGAAAAAGCTTTTAAGGTTCTTTATTCAAAACTTCATCAATATTATCAGTCCAAACAAGAAGAAGAGCGTGAAAAATTACGAGGTGAATTTAAAGAAGCGGCTTGGGGAAATCAGGCACGTTCATATGTGTTTCATCCATATCAACTGGTCAAAGATCATCGAACTAATTTTGAAACCTCAGACGTTGAAAGTGTGCTGAATGGTGAGTTGGATAAATTCATCGAGGAATATTTGAGGAAAAATTAAGGACCATAAAAAGTTACTTGGGAAAGTAGCTTTTTTGTTTTTTAAAAACTACATATTGTCATTCCGACCGAAGTCTCGGTACTCCGAGACGTAGCGGAGGAATCGCTTAAACGTGGATTACGTAAAGATAAGAATAAAAAAGTAAATTTAATGATTTTGTGTGGTCAAAACTCTTGTTTTATTTAAATCCACGCCCAACGCATTTTGATTTGTACTTTTTGACCGCAAAAAGTACCAAAAACTCTTGGGGGTGGCAAATTCCCTCATCACGTTGATTAACGTTCGCAATTCCTAGCCACAACGGTTGGGGTGCCACCCCCAAACCCCCGGGTGCTTCTAAAAATTTTGAAAAACATAATTAAAACCGGTCCCCGAGCCTGTCGAGGGGCAAAAAAGCAAGTAAAGACCAAAATGACCCTTTGACAGGCTCAGGGACCGTCTTTTTTTAATTCACTCAACCAATGTTCGCAGTAAAGAAACAAAACATCAAAGAGTTTTTGAGCAAGCTTATGCTGAATTGCCCGCAGGCTCTTTCATTTAATAATTTTGCAGAGCTCCCACATCGGAAGCTTTTTATTTATCTCATCATTTTTGTTATAATATAAAATCAAACAAAAACAAAAATGGAGGGAAATAAAATTCATAAATCAACAATATTTTTATTATTTTTGCTGGCAGCGATTGTGGGGGTAGCTCTGGGTAATTTCTGGCAGGCGAGTGAATTTATGTGTTATACGATTTTTCTGGCTAGTTTGGCACTAGCTTTTTTTGTGCGGCAACGAAAAATTTTGGTTTTAATCTTTTTGATTTTAGCCGGTTTAAGTTTTGGTGTTTGGCGAATGAATTTGACCCAAGCCGAAATAGCTCCCGATAAATTAGCTTATTTTAATGATCAGGATTTGGAAGTTCTCGGTTGGGTCAATCAGAATCCCGACATTCGAGTTGATCATACCAAATTAACGATTGAAGCGACTCAAGTCAAAGTTGGTGACCAGCTTTATAATGTCTCTGGCAAGGTTTTAGTCAAAACAAACTTGTATCCCGAATATAATTATGGCGAGCAATTAAAAATTTATGGTACGATTCAAGCACCACCAGAATTCGAAGAATTTGATTATGAAAAATATTTATCGCGCTATGGAATTTATTCGGTCAGCTATTCGCCAAAAATTATTAAAACTGGCGAGGATGAGGGAAATCGATTTTATGCGGGAATTTTAAAAATCAAAAATCGTTGTATTGAAGTTATTAATACCGCGATGCCCGAGCCTCAGGCGGGACTTTTTGCGGCCATCCTTTTGGGTAGTCAGCGTGGAATGCCACAAGAACTTCTGGATCAATTTAGTCGAACGGGCACGACTCACATGATCGCGATTTCGGGCTCACATATTGTAATTATTTCAGCGATTTTGATGGCCCTACTTTTGGGAATCGGTTTGCGACGCCAAGTTGCTTTTGTGCTGGCGACGATTTTACTGGCGATTTTTATTTTGATGGTCGGAGCCCCAGCTTCGGCAGTGAGGTCGGGGATAATGGGTTTTGCTGGGCTTTTGGCGATGAATTTGGGACGAACTAATAAAGCGACCAACGCTTTGCTTTTATCGGCGGTGATAATGTTGGTAATTAACCCGAAAATTTTGTTGTCCGACATTGGTTTTCAGCTTTCATTTGGAGCGGTGATCGACCTGATTTATGTTTCGCCGATTTTACAATCATGGCTGACTAAAATTCCTGAATTTATCGGAATTAAATCAGCCTTAATTATGACTTTAGCGGCGCAAGTGACCACTTTGCCATTAATTCTCTATTATTTTGGTCGCTTATCGGTGATTGCTCCACTAGCAAATATTGTTGTCTTGCCGACATTTGATTTTATTCTAGTGTTGGGAATGTTGGCGACTTTGGTTGGAATGGTTTATATTCCGCTGACAAAATTTATTTTTCTGCCAATTTGGTTGTTGCTAAGTTATATTATCAAGGCGGTCCAATATTTAGCACAAATTCCTGGCGCTTCTTTTGATATCAAAAATTTTTCAAGTCTATTTTTAATTCTAAGCTACGGAGTGATTAGCTATTTTATAATTTATGTCTGGTACTTAAAACGGAAATATGAAACTATCTAAATTTCAAAAAATAATTTTATATCTAACTTTAATCGCTGGGATTTTGTTAGCGCTAATTTATTTACCGAGTCAAAAAGAAAAATATCTCGAAGTGACTACTTTGGACGTTGGTCAGGGTGATGCAATTTTAATCGAAACACCTTACGGTCAAAATATTTTGATTGATGGCGGGCCGGACAATTCAGTAGTTTATGAAGTTAGTCGGAGTTTGCCATTTTTTGAGCGCACGATTGATTTGGTAATTTTGACTCATCCCGACGCTGATCACGTGACGGGTTTAGTGGAAATCTTGCGACGCTATGAAGTCAAAAAAATGCTGTATACGGGTGTGGTTTTTGGTAGTCAGAATTATGTGGCATTTTTAAAAGCGGTCGAAAAAGAAGGTGTCGAAATTGGCATCGTTTCTGAACCAAATGAAATTAATTTGGGTGAAAATTTAAAATTAAATATTTTGTACCCGAATTTTTTGGCGAACAATTTGGAATTTGAAGACGTCAATGACACTTCGGTTGTTGCCAAATTGAGTTATGGTCAGATTGATTTTATATTGACTGGTGATGCTCCCATTGAAATTGAAAAAGAATTATTAGTTAGTGGGGTCAATCTCGAGGCTGAAGTTTTAAAAGCCGGTCATCATGGGAGTAAAACTTCTTCGAGCGTAGCTTTTGTTCAGGCGGTTAATCCAGAATATGGAGTGATTTCGGTTGGCAAAGATAATAAGTTTGGTCATCCAAATTTACGAACTCTTAAAACCTTAGAAACTGCGGGTGTCAAAATTTTACAAACTTCAGACTTGGGTGATATCACTTTTCAAAGCGATGGACAGAATCTGTGGTTGAAAAAGTAAACTGATTATGCTAGAATTTGATTAAATTCATATAATTAACTCAAATTTATTATGGAAAAAATCGAAAAAACAATAGTCCTTATTAAGCCAGACGGTTTGCAACGTGGTTTGGTTGGCGAAATTACTCGTCGTTTTGAGATGAAAGGTCTAAAATTAGTTGGTATTAAAATGATGCATCTCGACGATCCACTACTGATTGAACATTATGCACATGTGGCCGAAAAACCATTTTTTCCAAGACTTAAAGATTTTATGAAAAGTTCACCAGTGGTGGCTCAATGTTGGGAAGGTTTTGAAGCGGCTGGGGCAGTACGAACAGTTGCTGGTGTTACTAATTCTCGCAAAGCTGACGGAGGAACAATTCGTGGTGATTTAGCTATGGGTTTGACTAATAACGTTATTCATTGCTCAGATAGTTCAGAAAATGCTGAGATTGAAGTTAAACGATTTTTTAAAGATGAAGAGCTTTTTGAATATCATAAATCAGAGTGGTTGCACGTCTATAATCTTGAAGAATTAGGCGAAGTTTAACTACTAGAAAATTAATCAAAGTTTAAATAAAAAATAGTCTGGCTTATCTCAGACTATTTTTTTTGAATCATAATCTAAAAAATGTTATAATTAACCTACTTTAAAAATTAAATATTTTTTATATGGCGGCTAAAAAATTAAAACCAGCTTCGGTGGTAATTAACAAAAAAGCTTGGGTGGTGACAGTCGATATGGGCTATGGTCATCAGCGAGCTTCTTATCCACTCAAAGACATTGCTTACAAGGGGATTATCAATGCCAATACTTATCCTGGGATTCCAGAAGGCGATCAAGATATCTGGCAAGATAGCCGTAAAAGCTATGAGGCGATTTCGCGTTTCAAAAATGTGCCCTTGATTGGTGAATTGGTTTTTCGGATTTATGATAAGTTTCAAAGTATTGCTGATTTTTATCCCAAGAGAAATTTATCTAGCCCGACCTTGCAAGGGATTGGTTCGATGTATTTAATTAAGCACAAAAATTGGGGCAAACATCTGATGCAGCAACTTTCAAAAAACCCGATTCCTTTAGTAACAACATTTTTTCTGACCGCCTTTATGGCTAATTATAATGATTATCCTGGGGATATTTATTGTGTAATTTGCGATGCCGATATCAGTCGATCTTGGGTTGATGTGGATCCAAAAAAAAGTCGCGTCAATTATTTTGCACCTTGTAAACGCGTCGTCGAAAGACTTCAGCTTTATGGTGTCCCTCAAGACAAAATATTTTTAACTGGTTTTCCTTTACCAAAAGAAAATCTTGGTAGTCCAAAACTCGAAGTTTTAATTAAGGACTTGAGTCATCGCTTGGTCAATCTCGATCCTGCTAGACATTATTTAAATAAATACGATAAAACAATCAAAGATGGTTTAGACTTAAAAACTTTACCAAAAAAAGCGGATCATCCGTTGACAATTACTTTTGCGGTCGGAGGAGCTGGGGCTCAGCGAGAATTGGGAGCAAAAATTATTGAGGGTTTGGTTGAAGATATAAAAATTGGTCGGGTCAGAGTCAATCTAATTGCCGGGGTTCACAAGCCAGTCAAAGATTATTTTATGGAAGAAATTAGTCGATTAAATTTAACCGCTCAGCTTGATAAAAATGTTCGTATTTTGTACAAAGAAAGCAAACAGGAATATATGGCCGAGTTCAATCAATGGCTTCATACGACGGATATTTTGTGGACCAAGCCATCAGAATTGAGTTTTTATAGTGGACTGGGTTTGCCGATTATTATGGCTGAGCCAATCGGTTCACAGGAGCATTTTAATCGCAAATATTTAATTGACCTTGGAGCCGGTCTTGATCAAGAAAATGTCGAATATATTCAGGAATGGTTTTGGGATTGGGTCAAAAGTGGACGTTTGGCTGAAGCAGCTTTTCAAGGATTTCTCGAAGCTCCAAAACAGGGAGTTTATAATATTGAAAAGATAATTTGTGAAAGTCATAATGAAATCGAAGAAGTCGAAACAATTTCTCATTTTTAAATTAATATAAGTTATGTGGTTTATTATTGCTTTAGTGGCTTTTGCACTTTTGGCGGTGGCGGCCGTTGCCGATAAATTTGTTTTATCAAAAGCTAAAATAGTTCCGATCTCATATTCCTTTTATGTAGCTGCTTTAGGTGCAATCTTTAGTTTGTTGTTATTGTTTTTTGAAGACAATTTTTATTTTCCAGTTGAATATTGGCATATTTTGGTAATTGGTGGGATTGCTTTTTATTTTGGAATCTATGGAATGTACAAAGCTGTCGATAGTGGTGAAGTCTCCAAAGTTAATCCGCTGATGATTAGTCTTCAGCCGTTGGTAGTTTTTGTGATTACACTTTTTGTATCAATTGGAGCAGTCACTTGGCTTCAAGGTTTGGGAGCTGGTTTACTAGTGATTGGAAGTTATTATCTATCTCAAGTTGGTAAACCAAAAACTAGAATTACTCGAAAAATTTGGTTTTACATTTTGCTTTCGAGTGTCTTTTTTGCAATTTCAAATAGCGTCAATAAAATTGCTTATAACGAACTTTCATTTGCCAATGCCTTTATCTGGTTGCGCACTGGTGCTTTTGTGACCGGTGTTATTTTTACAACGATCATGGGCTCGTGGCATTTAGTCTTTAATGTCGGTGGTAAGAAGCCAGGAGTCGTTCAAAAAGAATTAAAAAGACTTGGTGAATTTTTTGAAGAGCATGCCAGTCGAGCGGTTTCAATTGTCTTTGATTATGAAGAATGGCAATCTCAAAAACAACGTCGCAATTGGGCGGGTTTGATCATTGGTCAAATCTGTGGAGCTTTGGGAGTGGTCTTGATGCAATATTCGATTAGTCTCGGCAATGTGGTTTTAGTAACAGCTCTAAACGGCATCCAATTTTTATTTGTGCTTGTTTTGGTTTATATTTTGTCAAAATTTTTTCCATCAATTATGGAAGAAGATATTAATAAAAAATATACTTGGCAAAAAGTTGGTTGGGCGTGTTTATTGTTTGTTGGAATATTTTTGATTTTAATTTAAATAAATGCGAAAAACAAAATTAATTTTACTAATCGTTGTCGGAGTTTTACTACTTTTGTATGGTTCATTATTTTTACTCAACTTTGGCAAAAATAAACAACCAGAATTTGGCGTTACTTTTAGCCAAAAATATGCCGATGAATTAGGAATTAATTGGCGAGCTGCTTTTATGGCGTCACTCGAAGAATTGAATATCAAAAATTATCGCTTGGTGGCTTATTGGGATTTGATCGAACCACAGCCAGATGTGTATAGCTTTGCAGATTTGGATTGGCAAATTGAACAAGCTAAAAAGCATGACGCCAAGGTAATTTTAGCGATTGGTGATCGTTTGCCTCGTTGGCCAGAATGTCATTGGCCTCGTTGGACTTATCAAATGTCAACCGATGATCGTCAAATTCAGGTTCAAGAATTACTCAAGGTTTTAATCGAACGTTACAAAGGTTATGATAATATTGTAATGTGGCAAGTTGAAAATGAACCTTTTTTGTCAGTTTTTGGCGAATGCCCAAAATTAGATATCGAAGATTTTGAAGCCGATCTTGACTTAGTGCGCTCACTCGATAGTCGACCAATTGTAATTACCGAAAGTGGTGAACTTTCGACTTGGATCAACGGTTCAAAACGAGGAGATTATGTTGGAACAAGTGTTTATCGCGTGGTTTGGAATAAATCTTTTGGTTATTTTAGTTATGATTGGTTACCAGCTTCATTTTATTATCTCAAGGCCCAGCTAGTCAAAAGCTTTTTTCCAGTCAAAGGCATTTTTATTAGTGAAATGCAAATGGAACCATGGACACCAGGAATGCCTTTGGAAAAAACTGCACGTGAAGAACAGGCTAAGTCAATGAACGTTAAACAATTTAGGGAAAACTTAGTTTATGTCAAACGTATTGGTTTGTCGCCAGTGTATCTCTGGGGTGTCGAATGGTGGTATTGGCTAAAAGATCAGGGCGATGCTAGTGTTTGGGATGAGGCAAAGGGGGAGTTTTAGAACTAGCAATTAGAAATGTTAATATATTTTAATTATGAATAGTTTTGAAAATTTAGAAAAAGAAAAACCAAAAGAGAATATATATACAAATGGAAATGTAGAATGTATTTATGGAGAACTACCTGATTCTTATATTGTGATTGTAAAAAAAACAATTGACAGTTTTGCGCCATACATAGATCACAAAATTTTAATACAAATACTTGATTTTGCAAAACATAATCCTGGATTTCACATGACCATGAATCGGGAAATTAGAGAATTAGACGGAGAAAGAGATAGAATGAGTATTAATTCTGATTTTTGGGACAAAAGTAAATTAGGGGATTTTCTTTTACACGAACTTGGTCATACTATAGAATGTCAACTAGATAAGATTGCTAATGAAAACAATATAGATCTTTTTGATAGAAGCAGCAAAAGAGAGGTACCCTTAAAAGATTGGCAAATTAGAGAAATTCAGGCTGATTTATTAGTTGCCTTTGTTTTAGAGCCAGAGTATTTCAAAAACAATTTAAATTCTTCGACATTAAAAAATACATATGAAGTTTTTGAAAAAATATTTGAAGGGAATAATTTTTCTGAATTAAGAGAGATTTTTAAAATTGAAAATAATAAATATAAAATTGAAGCAGAAGAACAATATAAGTTGGGAAAAATAAATAAACCAGCTTGGTTAGAAGATAATTACATAAAGGAGCCACTTTACTTGCGTGCTTTTGATCAGGATGTTGCTGATAGATATTTAAAACAATTTGATCAATTGGAAAATAAATATAGAAAAATAAAATAGTAAAAATATTGATTTATGGTAAAATATCAAAATTAGTCAGCATTTATAAAGCTATGCCACCAAAAATTTCTCAACATTTTAAATCGCGTCAGCCATCATCAATTCGGATGGCTCAATTTGAATATGCTAAAAGGCATGATGGTGTCAAAGCGATTAATTTAGCAATTGGTAATATTTCTTTGCCGATGCACCCAGCAATGAAGGAAAAAATGCTGATGCTTCAGGCGACTCAGCTTGAAAACGGGGTGGTTAAATATAGCCCGACGGCTGGTTTTGAAAATGCCCAAAAAACATTTTTACATCTAATTACGTCGAGTGGCTTTGATTCGGTAGGACTTTATTGTCAGGTGACTGACGGTGGTTCACAAGCGATGGAAATGGCCATTCTGGGAGTCTGTGGGCCTGCTGGTAGCGACGAAAGTCCGTTGATGTTGATTGAGCCAGCTTATACTAATTATCGTCAATTTGCCCAGAGATTGGGTCGCAAGGTCGTTTCAGTTAATCGCGAATTAAACGACAAAGGCGAGTTTGAATTGCCAGATCTGAAAAAGATTGAAAAGCTGATTCAAAAATATAAGCCCGGTGCCTTGGTGATTATCCCATTTGATAATCCGACGGGGCAGCTTTATACATCTGAAATGATGCTTAATTTGGCAAAATTGTGTGTCGAATACGACATGTGGATTATTAGTGATGAGGCCTATCGCAACTTTTACTATCAAGGGAAAAATGTTAGTATTTGGGGAATCGATAATGAACAATTAGCCGATATCGAAGGTCGTCGAATTAGTATTGAAACCAGCTCAAAAGCTTTTAATGCTTGTGGTTTACGAGTCGGAGCTTTGGTAACTGATAATGCTGAGTTTTATCACAAATCGGTGGCTGAATACACCGCGAATTTATCACCAAACACGATTGGTCAAATTATTTTTTCGACCTTGCTTGATCAAAATAAAGATGATTTGGAAAAATGGTATCAGCAACAGCGAACATATTATCAGGAAATGATGGATGAAGTTTATGTGGGCCTCAAAAGACTGGAGCCAAAATTAATCGTTTCTCAGCCACAAGCCGCTTTGTATTCAGTGATTGATGTTAGAAAAATGGTTAGTAAAAATTTTTCAGCTGACGCCTTTGTTTTATGGGCAGCATATGAAGGTTGGGCTGAGATTGAAAATAAAAAGTTAACTTTGCTTTTAGCACCGATGTCAGGATTTTATTCGGTCGAAAACGCCGAAAGTGGCCGAACTCAATTTCGCTTGGCTTATGTTGAATCTTTAGATAAAATGAAATTAGTGCCACAACTTTTTGTAAAACTTTTAGAAAAATATTTAATTACATATGATAAATAACAAAATAATTACTATTGGAAATATTTTTTTTGCACTGATTTTGTTGGGATGTATGGCTAATGCGAAAACAATTTTAGCAGCTGAAGAAGTTAAGCAATATAGTCTCAGGTTTCCAGCTGAAATTTACTGTGATCACAAGGGTGGCAAGCCAGAAATTGTTCAAAATATTTACGGCGGTAGTAATAAAATTTGTGCTTTTGATGATGGCAGTGAATGTCTGATTGACAGTTTTTTTGATCATACCTGTGAGAAAGGAAGCTTACCGACTATCAAGCCCGTGATTTATTTTATCAATCAAAAATTAGATCCTAGCGGAGCCGAATGTGGCTTGGTTTACCCAGTCAAATATGCGGTCGGCCAATATCAGAATTGGGAAAGTTTGACTTTACAAAAATTGCTTTTGGGTCCGAATGAAGACCAAGTCAAACAAGGTTATTTGACGTTAATAAA
>JBAYNP010000013.1:0-14014 GCA_041678785.1 Patescibacteria group bacterium
AAGCAGGGGCTTCGCCAGAGTTAATAAAAATCATGAAATCTTATAAAAAACCATAAGATAATTATTTAAAATAAAAAATAAAAATAGTTTAATGAGTGAAATAACCCAAAAAATAGATTTACTTCCAAAAGACATCCAAGATGTTTTACTTTCTAATATTGGTACCGAATTGGAGTATGAAATATTCGAGAAAAATAAATTAACTGGAAATAATTTTTTGATTGGTGAAATTGTTACTTGGCTGTACATCAAAGATTTATCTTTTGATGACTTAATTCCAAAAATTAAAGAATCGTTTTCGCTCAAAGATGACACAGTTGCCAAGAAAGTAGCCTTGGATATTATGGGGATGAGATTATTGCCGGTCGATGAATATTTTAATGGCGAAGTTTCAAAATATCTTGAAAAAAATGGTGGCTTGATAGCTGATTATTCAAAATATATTCAAATTACCAAAGAAGCTGTTAGAAAGGAATTGTCTGGTGAAGTTGAAACAATCTTAGAAGAAAATAATGTAGTGGTTCCACCGAGTTTGAAAGATCTCGGTAAATACGAATATGATCCGAAAGAAGAAGCTGAGGATTCACTAGAGACATTTTCCAGCGATCTAAGTGCAATTTTAGCCGATAAAGAAAATCCATATTTAGAAAATTTTAATATCAGCTTAATTAATTTATTAGCCAATACTCCAGATTTCCAAGGTAAATTAAAAAAAGCGTTATTGGAAAACAAAGAAAAATTAACTTCGGCTGAATTTATAATGAATGATAAAAAAGAAATCCCGACGATCGAGAATTGGTTGGCTGATTTTATAAAACAAAAAGGAGCAGATAAATTCGATAATTTAGTTATTTTGGATTATATCTCCAACTCACCAAATGGCAAAAAACTTACTGCAGAAGAAAGCGATTTAGTAGGTAGATTATTAAAATTGTATCATAACATCAAGTTTTTCCCTGAAATTTTTGAAGGTGTTTCGCCAGAAAATTGGGAGATTATTCCAACTGATAAATCTGAGGAATTAACCAAAATTGGCAAAGCTGACGAAATATTTAAGAAAAGAAGTGAGGTGTTTAGTGTGCCAGCGAGTGTTATAAATGCCCCTTCACCTAGCTCAACGGTAGACGGGCAGGAAACAACCCTTCGACAGGCTCAGGGACCGAAAATTGTTGAAGTTCAACCAATTAAAACCGAAACAACTCTACAACAAGCTCGGGTGCCAGAAAGTAGCCAATCTCAGGGACCAGTGAGTGAGCAAGCTCAGGGACCGATTAAGGCAATTGGTAAAATTCAAAGTCCAGAAATTCAAAATAATTTGATTTTGATCAATTCAAAAATTGGTGGCAATCAGATTCAATTAGTTGATAAGACCGTGGAACCAAGTTTGAAAAATTGGTTAGTAAGTTACCAAAATTTTATCGGAATGCCAAGTGGTACTTTACCAGCCAGAATGAGTTATTTGAATAATTCAGTCGATGCCAAAAACTTGAACATGCTCGACAAAGAGCGTTTGAGTTTAGTTTTAAAATCGTATGACGAGGGGATTGATTTGGAATTCAATCTCAGTGTTGATGGCTCGCTCGATGTGAGTTTACCAAAGAGAGAAACCAAGGTGGATGATTTATCGATTGCCGATTCATATATGCTAACCTCAGCAAGTTTGCCAGTACAAACAGAAAAACCTGAGGCTAAAATTGAAACTAAACCAGCTGAAGTAAAAAAAGATTTTGAAAAACAGATTGATTTTTCAAAAGATAATCAAGAAATTAGTTTGCTCGGTAACAAAATTGCTGAGAAAGATAATAGTATAGATGCCGAAATCAAAACTAAAGTTGATCAAATAGTTTTATTGACTGGTAAAAAATTTGAAAATCAAACTTTGACTGACAGATTTAGAAATATAATTTTGACCAGAGTCAAGGATATTCGCAATAAACTTCAAACTCAAGAATATTTTATTAAGGCGATTGAAGTCGGTGGTTTAGGGATGCGACAGGATTCAGCTGAATATATTACTGATAAAATAGAAAATTTTTTGACTGGCGAAATCAAAAAACAACCGAAAAAAAAACAAATTGATAGTCTAAAAACAGCTAGGATTGATTTGACCCCGACCGAATTACCAAAAGTTGAACCAGTTCAGCCAAGTAGTAATATTAAGTCTGAAATTGAAAAAATTGAAGATTTAATCAAAGATTTACCAGCCGAAAGAGAAGCCCCAGCTATAATTAAAGATATAAAGCCAAAAGAATCATTCAACCAAACCACCCAAATTAATAATTTTATGGATTTGGCGGTGCCAGCACCTGTTACAAATTTATCAAGAAGCGATAAATCTGATAAAATAACAGATGTAATTTTAAAAGCAAAACCAGTTGGGCCAATCGAAGAATTACGAGCGCTAGATTTAGAAAATTTTAAACGCTTCGAAGGTTCGGCGATGGATAAAGTTACCAAGATTAGCAAGCGAATCGCGGTTTTGGAAGGTGAATCTTTGATCAAAAAAGCTGAAGGCATCAAAGCTTGGAAACAAAGTGAAGTCTATCGACTTTATCAAGAAATGGGTCAAGAAAGTTTGATGTCTGGGAGTAAGATCACCGAGATTATTGTCAAAAGACAACAAGCTAAAAAGCCATATCTAAGTCAAGAAGAATTCGATGCGATCGGTAACCTTAATAAATCCTTAAGATTTTAAAAATGCAATTTGCCGTCCCACAATTTATTGAAGGCGAAGCCAAGATTTTTGCGTTTTTGACTGTCCGCCAATTTGTAATTATGCTTTTTACGATCGGAGCGATTGTGGTTTTGGTTGTTTCAAATGTTAATTTAATTTTGATGGTAACCGCCTCGTTATCGTCACTGATTATTGGTGGGACGTTAGCCTTTGTCAAAATTAATGGTCAACAATTTCATGAATTTTTTGTGAATATGGTTACTTCGATTGGCAAACCGACAATGCGTGTTTGGAGAAAAGAGGCAATTACTGTGGAGACAATCTTAAATCAAGCTAAAGAAGAGGAAAATCGACTCAAAGAAGAACAAACTGAAGTCAAATTTATGTCAAAAAATCCAATCAATCAAGGTAATTTATCGAAACTATCACTTTTGATTGATACTGGTGGTGCTTATAAAGAAGATTAATTTTTATATATCATGGCAGATAATAAAACCGAAAACCAAAAACAGCGCTATACTTCAGCACAAAAATATTTGCCGATTGCTGAAATCAAAGATGATTGTGTGGTTTTAAAAAACGGAGCGTTACGAGCCGTGATTTTGGTTTCTTCAATCAATCTATCTTTGAAATCACCAGATGAGCAAGAGGCAATTATTATGTCATATCGCAATTTTTTAAATACCTTGCATGATTGGAATATCCAGATTGTGATTCAATCACGTAAAATTGATGTCGACAATTACCTCAATTCTTTGATTGAAAAAGCCAAGGTGCAAGAAAATGAATTACTCCAGATGCAGATGCGAGATTACATTCAATACGTATCAGAGTTAGTCGATATTGGTCAAATTACAACCAAGAAATTTTATATTGTCATTCCGCACAGCTCAAGCGAAGATAAATCAAAAGGTATTTTTTCAAAAATAATGGGTGCTTTTTCTTCGCCAGCCGAAATTGCCTTGGGGCGTAAAAATTTTAGTCAACAAAAAGAGTTACTTTTCAAGCGGGTCGATTATGTCAGAAGTGGTTTGTCGGGGATGAATTTAGCGTCAGCGGTTTTAAATACCCAAAGTTTAATTGAGCTATATTATAATACATATAATCCTTCAATTTATGCTTCTGAAAAAATTCCTAATAAAATAGAGGATTTAAAAATTGAAGCTGATAAATAAATATATACAATGTTTGGTAAAAATAAAAAACAAAACCTAAACCTCGAAGGTCAGAAAGAATTAATTCAAGAGGAGATTGCCTACCAAAAAGGTAAGATGGCAGTCCGAGATTTGATTTCACCATCATCGATGAAAATTACTCCGCGCGATATTGAATTAGGAGACAAATATGTGCGGACGGTTTTTGTAATGACTTATCCGCGTTATTTGTCAGTCGGTTGGTTCGCACCAATTATCAATTTGAACACCTCATTAGATATTGCAATGTTTTTTTATCCAGTTTCGACTGAAGAAATTTTGAAAAAATTACGCAATAAGGTCGGGGTTATTCGGGCTGATATTTCTGAAGCGACCGTGCGCGATCCAATGGAAGAAATTGCCCTGCAAGATATCGAACAACTTCGAGATGAATTGACCCAAGGAACTGAATATTTTTTCCGTTTTGCTTTATATGTTACTTATTATACTGATTCACCAGAAGAATTGACCAAACTAACCGAAACCATCGAGACTTTGTTTGGCTCGAGATTGGTTTTTTCAAAAAGAGTTTTGTATCAAGCTGAAGAAGGTTTTAATTCCACCTTACCATTATGTAAAGATGAGTTACAGCATGCCTTTAGTATGAATAGTTCGGCTTGTGCTTCGTCTTTTCCGTTTATTTCAGCTGATTTAACTTCAGATAATGGAATTTTGTATGGTATCAATCGTCATAATAATAGTTTGATTTTATTTGATCGTTTTTCACTCCAAAATGCGAATTTAACTGTGTTTGCGACTTCTGGTGCTGGTAAAAGTTATGCCGTTAAACTTGAAATTCTACGTAGTTTGATGATGGGGACTGATGTGATCGTGATTGATCCTGAAAATGAATACAAACATTTGTGTGAAGCCGTCGGTGGTAGTTATATCAATATTTCACTTTCGGCCGAAAGTAAACTTAATCCATTTGATTTACCAAAACCAGTTGGTGAGCAAGTTAATACCGAGGATATTATTCGTTCAGCCGTGATTGTGCTCAAAAGTTTATTGAAATTAATGGTTGGTTTGCCAGACAATAATGGAGTTTTGAGATTTACGCCAGAAGAGGACTCAATTTTGGATCGAGCCTTGATTGAAACTTATGCCAAACGTGATATTACTAGTCAAACCGATTTGACTAATCCAGATCTTGAAATGCCAGTCATGGCTGATTTGGACAGTGTTTTAAGTGGTATGGAGGGAGCTCAAAGTTTAGTCCAGCGACTCAAAAAATATACCGAAGGCACGTTTGCTGGTTTGCTTAATGAGCGAACCAATATTGAAACTGATACTCAAATGGTGGTCTTTAGTGTCCGTGATCTCGAAGATGAGCTCAAGTCGATTGCAATTTATACAATTATGAATTATGTTTGGAATGTGGTTCGCTCAAATCTCAAGAAAAGAATTTTAACAATTGATGAGGCTTGGTGGCTAATGCAACAAGAAGATTCAGCTAAATTTATTTTTGCTTTGGTCAAACGTGCTCGCAAATATTTCCTTGGGGTAACGACGATTACTCAGGACGTCAATGATTTTTTGACCTCAACTTATGGCCAAGCAATTTTAAGTAACTCGGCTTTGCAATTGTTAATGAAGCAATCATCGTCCACGATTGATTTAGTTACCGATACATTTAAACTAACCGAAGGTGAAAAATATTTATTACTTGATTCGTCGGTGGGAGAAGGGATTTTCTTTGCTGGTCAGAAACATGCTGCGATCAAAATCGTCGCTTCTTATACCGAAGATCAGTTGATTACGACCGACCCAAAACAATTGCTCGAAATCAAAGAAGCCAAAAAAGATTTTGATGCTCAACAACAAGTTTAATTCTCAATAAAATATGAAAACTAAAAATCTTTTAATTATCGCTGGAGTTATTGTCGCTATTTTAATCGCAGGCTTAATTTATTTATATTTACAAAATAATAAAGTTGAGCCAGTGGTTGAAAATCAAAAAAACACCACTGAAAATAATGTAGTCAACCCAAATGAAATTACAAACTCAAACACTGTAACCGAAAAAGCTGCTATTTTAAATAATGAAGAGCTTGATAAACAAGCAGTCTTGAGTCAGGCGATGAATTTTGGAGAAATCGTTTCGAGCTATTCCAATCATGATAATTATCAAAGTTTAGCAAAATTAAATAATATAATTACTCCTGAAGTGCAAACAAAACTGGCTTCTTGGATAGCTGGGATGCAAAAACAACATAGTATTTCCGATGATTATATTGGTGCGTCGGGTCAAGTAATTTCCAAAACAATCAAAGATTTTAATTTTATGGAAGGGACAGCGACGGTGAGTTTAAAAATTCAACAACAACTTCAGAATCCAACTGATTCAAAAACGGCTTATATTGATATTGAGGTTGGTTTGAAAAAAATAGATAGCGAATGGAAAATTAGCGAATTCGGATCTTTTGATAAGATTTAATTTTATCAAATGTTAGCAGAAAAAGATTTAAAAAGAGAACTAGCTAATAAAAAGAATTCTCAAAAAATAGTTAGTAATAGAAGATTAGCTTCGCTGCGTAACCGCAAGCCGGGGATTGTTTCAGATGTATTTGATCAATTAGATTCTCAAGAATTCAATGATTTTGATCAAGAAGCATTAGCTTCTCGAGGTAGTCTAAATGAGTTTGGAACTCCAGAAAAAAGTCCTCTTGATGCGGGGGCTGATGATATGGAGAAAAAACGAGATTTAGATAGACAAAGAATTGGAGAATCCCGAAAAGAAAACTTACCCGATTTAAATCAAGATAATCAAAAAAAAGACAACAAAGATAATTCGCTTGAGAAAAGTGAAAATGATCAGAATGTTGAAAATGAAAAAGAAGCTGCCCGTAAACTCAAAGAAGATAAAGAAAAAGAGGGTGGTAAAAAAGAAGAGCTATCTTTTTTTGAGCAAGTTACTAAAAAAATGGATGCGCTTTTTATAGCTTCACAGCAGGCAACAGCTGTTTGGCTTAAGGCGGCTTGGGTAGCAACCCCAGAAACTATTTTGAGTTTTTTATATGTCCTTTTGCATGGATTTATAAAATATATTTTACCGAGCGATTTGGCAGCTAAATTTTTTTGTCGCTATGGTGAAGAGTGGATACCAGCTATTAGTGCTAAAATTGATAAAGTCGGCGGGGGTGTCAAAAAAGCAGCCGATACAGCTGGTGAGCTTGACAATAAAATTCCTGGGAGCCAGATTGTGGAAACAGGTAAACGTACATTAGAAAATGTTGAAAAAGGGGGAGTGGCTTTTGTGGTTGTTATCTTGGCGATACTAATTATGATTAATACTCTTTTACTTGTGTGTGTGGTGCTTGGTCCAGTCGTGGTGGGATTTGAATTAATCAAAGGCGGTTTATAATTTTATCTATCATGTTAAAAAATAAAAAAAATAAATTAGCAATTTTGAGTCTAGGAATATTTTTTGCTTTATTTTTTACAATAATTCAAACACAATTTGTTTTAGCTCAGACAACTGCGGCTAGTACGACCACTGGTTGTTGTGTTTATAATGGTGGTGAAGGGGGTTGTGTCGATGGTTGGATCAAAGAAAAATGCGGAGGAGATACGGGGCTAATCGGATCTCTGATGGTTTCTTGGCGGGAAAATACTGAATGCAAAAAAATTGAAGCTTGTCTGGCAACTTGGGATGAACCTTTACCATTAGCAATTCCAATTGCAGGTACGGTCAATATAAATAGTCTTGGTGAATATATCCAAACAGTTTATAATTGGTCAATCGGAGCAATTTCTATAATTGCGGTCGTGATGATTATGATTGCCGGTTTTCAGTGGATTAGCTCAGCTGGTGACGAAAAAGCTATTGGTGGAGCTAAGGAGAGAATTAAAAATGCGATTTTTGGGTTAGTTGTTATCGGAGTTTCGTATTTACTTTTACAGCTTGTTAATCCGGCTACGTTAAGTTTAAAAATGCCTGGAGTGGTAAAAATAGCAAAAGTTGAACAAGAAACTGACACTGCTCCAAGACCATGTGATCCTAAAAAATATCCTGATGTTTATTGTGGGGAAATCAAAATAATAAATCAAGATTCTTGCATGGGTACTAAGTGTGAAGAATCAAATACTGTCTGTTTGTTGGAGTTTAATAATTATGGTTATCTTACCGCAAAAAATGGTTGTGTTTCTTCAATGTCTTCAAACGAGTTTGATTCTGCCTGGTCAAATATGATAAAAAGTACATATGATGCCTTTAATGTAACCATTGACACGGGTAAGTGTGGGACTTGGATGTTTGGTGATTCTACGTTGGCTAATGCGGTTGTCGGTGGGGTTGGTGCTGTTAGCACAGGTTTAATTATTCCAACTGGAGGGTTGTCTTTAATAGCTGCGCCGACATTATCTGCTTTGATTGGTAACAAAGTTTTGATTGGGTCTGATTGTAGTCGATGGCCGCTTAGCTCTTCAACGTGTTATTTACTTAGAAAAGAAAATGGTAAATACAAGTTTGATGAAAAAATGGAATCAATGGAAAGTGCCTGTTGTGCAGGAGATAGTGATTGTTTTTATAAAGTCAAAAGTGATTTGAATATTAAGAGTAAAGATGAATATACTTGTGCTGGGCAATATAATTTGAGTTTTACCAATAAAGCTTTGTGTGGTGAATATTATTATGATACCGAGACTAGAGAATGCAAATTTGGTGCAGGCTGTACCGGGGCTGATACTGGTAGCGTTTGTCTAAAAGAAACAGATATGGTCCCAACGTGCAAAAGTTTAGATGAGCTTACAAGTATGTCGCTTAGTATCGATGGTAATTGTGTAACAGGTTTTGATAGTTGTCCGACTGGTCAAAGCTGTATTCGTGACGGAGCTGGTTTTAATTGTATAACAGATTAATCATATAAACATGAAAAAACTTTTAATTATACTTGGTTTTCTAGTGGCGGTCGGGGCCATCGGATTTTTGATGTACTATTTTTTTATTGGTAATCCGATAATACCAACGACGACACCCGAAGAACAAGAAACCGGTAAATTACCGACAATTGGTGAGGGTGGTGAGCCTAATGTAGCCAAACCTGGCGATCAATTACCAGAAAATGAGAATGTGCCGACGACTGAAATTAATCAAAAAGGCAGTATTGATTTAACAGCAATAGCTGAAACCGCCAACGGTGGAATTACCAAAGTATCACAACTAAGTGTTTTGGAAGCTAAAAATGTTTCTTTGAGTAGTAATGGTAGTCTCAGATATTATAGTCCTGAAAATCAAAAATTTTATCGAGTTTCATCTGATGGAGTAGTCACTCCTTTGAGTGGCGAATTATTTTATGGTGTCGAAAATATTACTTGGGCATCGAATCAAGATAAAGCAATTTTAGAATATCCAGACGGGACAAATATTTTTTATGATTTTACATCCAAAAAACAATATACGGTACCTGAAAATTGGCATGACTTTTCTTTTGAAAATCAAGGCAATCAGATTGTTTTTATGAATGACGATGTTAATCCAGATAATCGTTGGTTAGCCGTTTCAAACCCAGACAGCACCGAGGTTAATCTTATTAATCAACTAGGAGAAAATGGTGATAAGGTAGTTTCTTCATGGTCACCAAATGGTCAAATAATTGCCTTTTCACAGACTGGCGAACCAAAGGGAGGTTGGCTCCAAGAAATTTATGCGATTGGTAAAAATGATGAGAATTTTCCATCACTAATCGTCAACGGTCAAGGTTTTGAGCCAAAATGGTCGCCAGATGGTAAAAATTTATTATATAGTGTCTATAATTCTGATTCAAATTTTAATCCAACTCTTTGGATAGCGAGCGGTCAAGGTGATAATATGGGTACGAGTAATGTTAATTTAAAAATAAATACTTGGGCCAAAAAATGTGCTTTTAGCTCTAATGAAACCGATTTATATTGTGCTGTCCCAAGCTCGCTTGAAAAAGGTAGTGGCATGTTTCCTGAATTGGCTGATACGGTGGCCGATACAATTTATAAAATTAATTTAAAAACTGGTCAAAAAAGTATCATTGCTTATCCAGATAATATGGCAACAATCGACGAGTTATTTATTTCTTCAAACAATAATGAACTTTACTATAAAAATATCAAAACTGGTCTATTGGAAAAGATAAAGATTAAATAAAAATATATTGAAAGTATGAAATTTTTTGAGAGCAAAATAAATAAAATATTTTTGCAAGGACTGTGTGCGGTCGTTATTTTTTTTAGTGTGAGCAGTTTTTGTTTGGCAGAATTTGGCAGTCCTGGGGGATATATTGGTGATGAAACACCAATTTTAAAAGATGGCGAAATTTGCCCAGAAGGTTGGGGCCCGTGTGATTGTAATGGTAAAATGATAGCTGAAAACGTAAAATGTGAATTCCCCAAAACCATAACAGTTGGTGATACTCCAGACATTGAATTAGATTTACAAATCCCAGTTTCGAATCTTTCCGGTGAAACAATTAAACATATCGATAGTATGAACGAGTATTTTAAACTCGTTTATGATTGGTCAATTGGAGCGATTTCGATAATCGCGGTCGTGATGATTATGATTGCTGGTTTTCAATGGATTACTGCTGGTGGAAATGAAAAAGGAATTGGTGAGGCCAAACAGAGAATTAAAAATGCGATTTTTGGATTGGTTTTAGTCGGAGTAGCTTTTTTACTTTTACAGCTTGTTAATCCAGCAGTGTTGAGTAGTAATATTTTAATTCCAAAAATTGTTCGTTTATTGGGTTTAGCTAGTGGTGGGGGAAATTCTGGAAATTGTACGCAGATGATGGGGGATGCAGTCTCATATAGTACTGGCTGGCTTGGTGACGCAAAAAGAGATCAGTGGGATGAACAATTAAGAGCAGCTGCCGAAAGTAATAATATTGATTGTGATTATCTGAAAGCGATTATGCTGACAGAGTCTTATAGCGACCCAGATCTTATTTCTCCTATGGGAGCTTGCGGATTAATGCAGGTTTTGCCAGGTACAGCCGACATGTTGGGATTTGGAAATAGATGTTTGTCTGGCGAAACTTTAGCTCAAGAAAATCTTAATGCCGGGGCTAAATATGTGGCTCAATTATCTCAAAATAGTAAAATTGATGGAGATTTTAATTTAATTGCAGCGGGCTACAATGCTGGTCTTGGTGCTAATGATTCAAGTGAAGACTGTCCGGGACTAAAACAATGGCAATGTGAATGGGATAATGCTGCTCATACAGAAGAAAATACAGGTTTTAAAGAAACTCGTAATTATGTCAGAAAAACTCAAGGTTATTTAAATATGATAATAAGTGAAGGTGCTAGTTGTAATGCCGATAAAATTTCTTATGCCACGGTTTGTACGGAAGGTGGAAATGGAATTAGTGTTGTTGCTACAGGTAATTCTGAACTTAGTTCAAGTTATAATTCTACTACATTAGATTCTCGATGGAATCTTTCATCTGAAATGCAGGCTCAATTGGACGCGGGAGACGCTTCACCAGCTTTGATTAGTTTTTTAAATTGTGTAAAAGATCAACTAAAAGATACACCTGCTGTGGGAAGAATTACTTCTATTGGTGATAGTCGGCATAATGGTGAATTAGAGCTGTGTGCGGGTGCATGTGCCGCAAGATGTACCCATACTTGTGGTTCTTGCCATTATGGCGGGAAAACTAATCCAATTTGTAAGGGTAAATCTTATGCTGTTGACTTTGGTGACGAAGAAAATCATTCAAAATTAGCTGCTGCTGCAAAAACATGCGATAAAAATAGTTGGGCGTATCTCGAAGGAGATCATACCCACATAAGCATCGGAAAATCTAATAATTGTAGTTGTCAGTAGATTGATATTTATGCAAAAATCCAAAAAAATATTTTCTTGTTCAAAATGTGGCGCCCAATTTCCCAAGTGGCAAGGTCAGTGTGGGGAATGTGGGAGTTGGGGAACTTTGAGTGAGGAAGTTGTCAAAAATAGTAATCACAAAAAAGAAACGGCTGGCGTGGGAGCGGGTACCGTGATTGATTTTTCAGAAATCAACGATGATTCAAAAATAGCCCGTTATCAAACTGGCATCGAAGAATTTGATCGGGTAGTCGGTGGCGGAATTGTTTCTGGCAGTGTCGTCTTACTCGGCGGGGAGCCAGGAATTGGTAAATCAACTTTGATTTTACAGATTGCTGAAAAAATAAATGGGCCTGTGCTCTATATTTCGGGTGAAGAATCAGCTCAGCAAGTCAAAATGCGACTTGATCGCTTGGAATTAAATTCGTCGCAAATTAAATTTCTCGGCGAGACTGATGTTGAAATTATCGTCGCCACGATCAAAAAAAATAAACCGAAGTTGGCGATCATTGATTCGATTCAGACGATGTATCTGGACGAACTGGATTCGGAATCAGGGGCGATTAATCAAATCAAGGCTTGCACTGCTAAATTAATTGAAGTCGCTAAGCAAGAAAACGTAGCTTTGATTATCGTCGGGCACGTGACTAAATCTGGCGAAGTCTCGGGACCGAAAACCCTCGAACATCTGGTTGACACCGTCTTGTATCTCGAAGGTGACAAGTATCACGCTTATCGAATTTTGCGCTCGATCAAAAACCGTTTTGGCAATACGAATGAAGTCGGGGTGTTCGATATGCGAACTAAAGGTTTGATCGAAGTCAAAAATCCATCAGAAATATTTTTGACTCAGCGAAAAAATAAAGTCTCAGGAACGGCGATTACAGCGACGCTCGAAGGTAGTCGAGCTTTTTTGGTTGAAATTCAGGCGCTGACTTCATGGACGAGTTTTGGTTATCCCCAACGCAAAAGTGTCGGCGTGAGTCTGAATCGCTTGCAGCTTCTGGTGGCGGTTTTGACCAAAAGATGTAATTTAAAATTAGACAAACAAGATATTCACTTGAACGTCGTTGGCGGACTCGATATTGATGAGCCAGCAGTTGATTTGGCGGTTTGTATGGCGGTCGCTTCGGCTAATCTCGATAAACCACTCGATTCAGAAACGGTTTTTATTGGTGAGGTCGGTTTGGCTGGCGAGGTCAGACTGGCGAATCAAATCGCTAAACGAATTAAAGAAGCCGAAAAATTTGGTTTTAAAACGGCGGTCATTGCCAAAAGTCCGACGGTAATCAAAAGTTCAAAAATAAAAATAATCCAAGTGGATTATTTGAGTGAGGTGATTCGGGATTTTTTGAAATAATTGAGGGTCTCACATTGGAGACCCTTGTTATATTGTATATTGGAGGAATTATTTAGGGTAAACTGACTCTGCTTCTTCGGGTATTTTGTTGATAAACCCGAAAACAATTTTTCCGTCATCGACGGTTTTTTTTGCCCCAAGAGCTAAAAAATCTGGGGGTGGAGCGATGCTTGATCGACTGTCAAATGGTGAGATGCCGATTACTTTGATCGGCCCACTTTTTTTATCTTCTCTGTGGGCAGAAAAAAAAGTGCCATTGAGTTCGTAAGTCCCGTTTTGCATTTCAGAAGCCCTTCTGTTTTTGGATTAGATTTAGTTTAGATGAAAAAACAACAAACAACGAAATAAACAACACTGGAGTTGTTAGCCAGACATTTTTTGCCCCCTTTTTAAGTACTTAATTAGCTTAAACCAAAAAAACGGAAAAGTCAAGAATTTGGGAGTTGTCTTGAACTATGATTAAGCTGATTAACTGATGGACTATGATTCTAAAATCATAGTCTTCATAGTAATCAGACGAATCATAGTTCAAGATGATTTGTTTGTTTTGAAATTGAATTTTACTCCAAATGCAGCCCCTGCTCATTTTGTCTGAGCCTATTTTTTAACTCTGGATAATTTTTTAATTCTGGATCAGTTTTAAATAATAATTCGACGGCTTGCTTAGCTTTTTGATTGATATCTTGATCGCTAAGTTTGGCGATTCTTAATTCAGGCATATAACCAGATTGAAGGGTACCATAGACTTGTCCGGGACCACGAAATTCGAGATCTTTTTCGGCGAGTTCGAAGCCGTTGTGTGAATTAACTAAAGCTCGCAATCTCTCGAGAGTTTTTTGATTAGCGTTGTCGGTAAAGACAAAACAATAAGATTGGTGAACCGATCGACCGACACGGCCACGAAGCTGATGTAATTGGGCGAGCCCGAAGCGATCAGCGTCTTCGATCATCATCACGCTGGCGTTGGGAATATCGATGCCGACTTC
>JBAYNP010000014.1:0-13567 GCA_041678785.1 Patescibacteria group bacterium
AATTTTTTTTGTAACAAAAGGAGATGCTTCTAAAATACCATCTACAATATAATCGTTTAAACCATCATCAAACCTAATATTAATAATCGCACCATCTTCTGGTGAAGTATTAACTGGCTGATCAACATAAGTAGCAAAAACAGGCATTATTGGCGATAAAACCAAAGTTAATAAAGTTAAAATTATTACTAACTTACTTGACTTAAGATTTTTGTTTAATTTTTGCATTTTTTTAAAATTATTTACAAAATATAATTATAATGACATAATTAATTTATTGTAAGTATCTTAACATACTTTTTATAAGTTGTCAATGGTCTGCTCACCTTTTTGTCTAAATGGCTATTATTAAAGCCAAAAAGACACTTTTACACTTTTTGAAATTAAAAAAACTACCACTTACTTGATAATTTCCTAAAATTTTATCCAAAATATATTTTTCAAAACATCCCTTATGTTTCGAGATATAATTTGTCTTTTACCTGATAAAAATCATTGATAAATCCTGGGCAATACTTATCTGGGTTGTTTTCAATATCTCTTTCAACTTCCACAATAGTCATTTTTTTGACTTCAACTAATTCATGATTTAGGGTTAATTTTTGATCAGTTTTGCCCACAAAAACTCCACAAAACATTTTATAAATTTTACCATCGTCGTTCATCTCTTGATAAAATTTATCCAGCAATTTTAATTCACACTCTATTCCAAGCTCTTCTTTTAATTCTCTATTGGCTGCCTTTTCATAAGATTCCCCTACCTCAACATTACCACAAACCGCCAAATCATATTTTCCGGCAGCGCTTATCTTTTTATCCGCTCGACGACACAAAATTAGATTATTTTCACTATCAAAAAGTAAAATTGCCACCACTCGAGAAATAAAATTTTTGGCAATTTTATTACTTTTTAAATCTTGCCCAATTACATTATCTTTTAAATCAACCACATCGACCAAATGATCTGCCATATTTATTATTTATAAACTGCCATCGACGGTCTCAAAAATATATCTTTTTTCGTTTTTGGATATTCTCCAAAATAATCCAACCAGACAATCAAAAAATCTTCTCTTTTTAGTTTTCTTATTTTACCAATTTCTGGATCTTGTAAATAAACAAACTTTTTATCTAATCCGATCACAACCGAATAATGTCCATCGGCTGTCATGTTTTCAGGGTCACTTTGTTTACCTTTGGTGTACCAACCGACAATCACTGGAATATTTTTTGATAAGTTTGATTGCAAATCTTCGTATGTTGAATTGACTTTTGTTTTAACCTTAAAACCAAAATACTTAAAAACTTTCTTAAGCTGTACAATCTCAGTTCCTTCTTTTTTGGTGGTGCCGGCAATTTTTGCTAGCTCAGCCTCTGTTTTTTTGATCTCATAAAAATCTAAAATCATCTTTAAAACCGCTGGCCCACAGCTAACAGATTCTTGATATGATTTAACTTCTAAAAATTTCATATTTTTAATAAATCACCATTTATAATAATTGGCTTAACCGCTTCTATTTCAGTTTTGTAATATGGAATATCTGGAATTGGATTATATAAAAATATTTTTTGATTTAGCACATGAGCAAATCCAATTTCCATCAGAGTATTACCACCAATGTAATTTTTTATACCGTTTTTATCAAGATTCACAACTAGCACCGCATCCGCACCTTGCATTAATTCCCAAAATTCTCGAATTGCATCCTGATTATTTTTTTGATCAATTTTAATCAGTTCTTTTTCTTCATCTGTCTTACCTAAAAATGGCAAGGCTAGATTAGTAACAAAAGCGTTGTGTCCAAGTCTGATTAATTCATCACGAACTTCAATCATTTTTTCTGTGTATTGCATACTCCCAATCACTCCTATGTGCATATAATTATTTTATGTTTATAGTATTTATGTTTTTATACACAAATACTTATCAATTAATTTAACAAAAAAATCTTGCAAACTTAAACCAGCTACCCTTAAAGCTTTTGGGGTTAAACTGGTTTCTGTTAAACCTGGAACTGTATTAATTTCTAAAAAAACAAATTCTTGATCAACTTCATTCCAAATAAAATCAATCCTAGCTAAATCACGACAATCTAAAATTTCAAATATTTTTATTGCTTGAGATTGAATTTTTTTAGCATCTGCATCAGACATATTTGCTGGACAAATTTCATCGCTACCACCAACAACATATTTAGCTTTATAATCAAACCAATCAGAAACTTTTGGAATAATTTCAATTACGGGTAAAGCGATAATTTCTTCTTGATAGTCCGTAACTACTACCGTCAATTCTCGCCCTTTAATAAATTTCTCTATCAAGACCTTATCCCCAACAGTAAAGGCTTTAATTAATGCCTCGTCTAATTCTGTTTCGTTTTTAACAATACTAATTCCAACCGAAGAGCCTGAACTATTTGGTTTTATTACTATTGGCCAGCCCCAAGAATTAATGTCTTCTAATTTTAAGTCTTCTTTTTTATTTAATAAAATACCAGTGGCCATTTTTATATTTTCAGAAATCAATATTTTTTTAGTCTTAGCCTTGTCTATTGTCAAAGCACTGGTTAAACAATTAGAAAATAAATATTTAATTTTTAAAAGCTCTAAAAATGCTGGGATCAAACCATCTTCACCCCAATCACCATGAATAATGGGGATAGCTAAATCAATTTCTTTATTTTTAGCAGATTGAAATAAACTATCTAGATCTCGTGGCAAGTCATAAATCTTTAAATTATATTCTTTTGGGCTTAAAGCTTGAATAACGCTTTTGGCTGATAATAAAGAAATCTCTCTTTCTTCACCTGGACCACCTGTAATAATTGCGATATTTTTTAAATTCATTTTATCTTTTATTTTCTACGATATTTTTATATTTTTATCACTCTATTAGAATATTATTCTAATATATCCTGTTTGTCTGACAATTCTAATACTCCAGTATTGTCAAAATAAGGTGTTTTTAACCCAGCCTCCCATGTCCAATGATGATACGCCGCTCGTATCATTTTTCCAATATCACCATGCGTTACTATAAGTACATTTTGATTTGGGTGTCTCTGCTGAATTTCATTTAATATTTTCTTACCTCTCTCTAAAAGAGATGGGAAATTCTCAGCATCTTCGGCTTCAATAAAATAATTAACTTTATCTGTTGAAAGAATTTTTGTAGAATATTTTGGAATATCAGAAACTAATTTGCCAGTTAAAATACCAAATTCCCTTTCCATTAAGTGCTCATCAGCGATAACTTCGTCTACTTTTAATTCAATGGCTATGATTCGTGCAGTTTCATAAGCTCGTTTAAGCGGTGAGGCATAAATCACTTCTACGGCGTTATCACCAAGCTTATTGGCAACCTTTTTTGCTTGTTCTCGTCCTAGTTCGGTCAATTCAGTATCTCTCCTACCATTAAGAATTCCTGCCGCATTGTCAGTGTCTTGTCCATGACGAACTAAAAATATTTTACTCATAGTGTTTTTTTACTACGCTTTTTAATTTGAATTTGCTATATCCACAGAGATAATTTCTTTAAAACCTCATCAAATCCTGGCAAAAGTTTTAATTTTTTAATTTCTCGAAGAGTTAACCATTTATAATTTCTTGCTTCCCAATCTAATTTAACTTTATCGGTTTTTACATCTACTAAGACTGGGTGCACAATCCATGTCTTTTTATATTTTAATTCTTCTTGATCAAAAATTTCACCAAGTTGAATTTTTTTAATTTTAGTTTTATTTATGCCAAGCTCTTCTTTTAATTCATCGGCAACTTTTTGGTTTAAACTTCTTTGATCGTCGAGAAATCCAGAAACTCCGTTCCAATATCCGGGATAAAAATTTAAATTTTTATTACGTTGAACTACCAAAATTTTGTCTTCATATCTCAGAACACAATTTATAACCGGTGCCCAACGTACATTGGTATAATCAGTTTGTCCTGGTTTTGGTTCAAACTTAGGCTGTTTCATATTTTTATGTTATTGACTTACTCACAAGCAAAAGCAAATAAATTCCAATTGAATTTAATATATAAGAAATTGGAATAAAATATCTTTTTTTAAGTTTTGAAACTCCCATCAAAGAAACACCAATTTCGTCAGGAAATGGCGAAGCGATAATAATTGCCCCCAAGATTACTAAAAATATTTTAATCAATTTGTTTTCTCTTAATTTTTCTAATTTATTCTTTTTTTTGAATTTTAAAAAATCAAATAAACTGTGCGAGAGTCTATTTTTAACGAATAAAAAAATTAATAAATCACCACACAAAGCACCAATTCCAGCGATTAAAGTAATAATGATTAAATTATTATTACTTGCCAAACTAATTAAAACATAACTAGCTGGCACGACCGTAAAAAATGAAACAAAAAACATCCCCGCAAAAAAAGCTAAAATGTAATAATTTGTGACAATATCCTCTAGTTTTAAAACCAGATCAAATTTTGCTATCAAAAAAGTTATTACAACACCAATAGCAATAATTAAAATATCATATAATATTTTTTTATTTTTCATTTTTATTTTCCACAACACTTCTTGATTTAATTTCTTAGCCCACAGAAACTATTTATCATAACTCCAATGCCACCATTCCAGTGCATAATTAACAAATCCTGCTTTTTCCAAAACTCTTTTTAATAACTGACGATTCTTTTTTGCTTCTCTTTCTAATAAACTAAGCCCTGACTTTTTCTCATAATAATCAGTAGCTGCTTTTTCTGTTAAATCATCGAGATCTGTGCCCATATACAATTCAATTCCTTGCTGATCAATAATGGTTAAGTCAAATGATCCGCCATTCCGATGCGTATCTAATCTTTTAATTTTTTTTACTAATCCCCCACTAAACCTTAGTAGTAATTTTTTTCTTTCTTTTATTGACAGGGATTGATATAACAAGTTTAATCTTTTTAGAAAACTTGCCATCATCAACTCTTGAATCACATATGATCTTTTGCAGTCCCATATTTTAAAAGCATAGCCTTTCGGCAATAATTTTCTCGCTCGAACTAAGGCTTTTACAGAAGACTCTCGTCCCATTATTTTAGAGGTTTTTGACCATCCATAAAAGTAATATCGTGGCTCGGTAATAAACCCGCATTTCTTAATATCAATAAATTTAATTTTAGTTTTTTCGACTTTCATAATTATTTCCTATTTCCCACAACACTTCTTGATTTTATTCCTATGTCCGCAGAAATTCTCCTTATATTTTGTAAAAAATCTCCAAGTCTTTTTTTAATGGTGGCACGTGTTCTACGTCCAAAATTTCTTCAAGCGTCATCCATTTGTATTCTGTATGCTCTTTATTCAAAACAATCTTGTTCAGTCCAATTATACAACAATATGGATGGACTAACCACTCTTTTCCATTTTCTTCATACACATAAGGGTTTCTTTTTTCTACATTTTTAAAAATGGAAATTCCTATTTCCTCAAAAATCTCTCGATTAAAACATTCATCAGGCGATTCTGACTCTTCTATTTTACCAGAAATAATATCCCACATCTTTGGATACCATACCTTATTCTCATTTCTTTTCAAAGCGAGGATTTTTCCTTCTTCATTAATTACGATAATAGAGACTGTTTTAATCATATATTTTCTACTTTCCACAACACTTTTTATATTTCTTCCCGCTTCCACACGGACACAAATCATTGCGACCGATTTTTTCTCCCAATTCATTATGTGGTTTGACAGCAATATTGTCGGCCTTGGTTTGATTTGAGCTGGCTTCTCTTTCAATGCTATTCTGTCCCCTTTCCATTGTCTTGGCTGGAGCCTGGAATTGTAAATTTTGAGTCGGCTGAGTCGAAGAAAGATTTTCCGCCATCATTTTTCCCAAGACAACTTTGTAAATCGAATAGACAACTTGATTACGAATTCCATTGTTTAATTCATTAAACATTCCAAAGGCTTCTTTTTTGTATTCAACTAAAGGATCTCTTTGAGCATAACCTCGCAGACCGATTCCGGTTCGCAAATATTCCATCGCCTCTAAGTGATCAATCCATAAAGTATCGATTGAGCGTAATAAAATTGATTTTTCGATTTGAATCATCAGCTCGTCGTTGCTAATCTGTTTGACCATTTCGTCATATTTTTCGTGAGCCAGTTTATTGAGCTGTTCAATAATTTTGGTGCGGACCAAAACATCTTGAGTCTGATCTCCCGCTTCGGCCAAAATATTTTTTAACTCAAGTTTATTTTGCTCAGTCAAAGGAAAAATTGTGCCCGCAACCTGAAAAATTTCATCGAGATTCCATTTTTTCTCATTTTCATTTGAAGTGTGAAACATGACCACTTCTTCAATTTCCGATTCAACCATTTGCAAAATTCTTTCCCGATTCGGAACCTGATTTTCATTAGCTTCTCCATTTTCCAAAGCCTCATTGGCAAACAAAATCTTTTCGCGCTTTTGATAAATCGCTTGGCGATGCTTGTTCATCACATCATCATAATCGAGCAAATGCTTACGACTATCAAAATGATAACCTTCGACTTTGCTTTGAGCTGAATCAAGTGCTTTGGTCACCATCCCATTTTCAATTGGCATATCTTCAGGAAAATTCAAAGTCGTCATCATCGACTTAATTTTGTCGGAACCAAAAACCCGCATCAAATCATCTTCCAAAGAAACATAAAATTGAGCTGAGCCAGGATCGCCTTGACGTCCGGTACGACCACGAAGCTGATCATCGATACGACGCGCTTCATGTCTTTCGGTCCCAATCACATGCAGACCACCAAGCTCGACTACTTTTTCTTGCTCGGCCTTAACTACTGGATTGCCACCCAAAATAATATCGACTCCGCGACCGGCCATGTTCGTTGCCACTGTCACCGCTCCCAAACGCCCAGCCTGAGAAATTATTTCAGCTTCTTTGAGATGATTTTTGGCGTTTAATAATTCAACATCGATACCTTCCTGGGCAAACATCTGACCCAGAAGTTCATTTTTTTCGATTGAAAT
The DNA here is from genome assembly GCA_041678785.1 of Patescibacteria group bacterium. GTDB lineage: Bacteria > Patescibacteriota > Patescibacteriia > UBA2591 > JBAYNP01 > JBAYNP01. The sequence goes on from JBAYNP010000014.1 coordinate 6,986, forward strand.
TGTGCCGATCAAAACTGGTCGACCAGCCTCATGAAGTTGTTTGACATCGCGAACCACGGCTCGAAATTTACCAACTTCGGTTTTAAAAATTTTGTCTGGTAAAAATTTGCGTTTAAGCTCTTTGTTGGTCGGAATCACCGTCACATCGAGATTGTAAACTTTGGAAAATTCTTCGGCTGAGCTTTCGGCTGTCCCTGTCATTCCCGCTAATTTGTGATACATGCGAAAATAATTTTGCAAACTGATCGTTGCTAGCGTACGACTTTCACGTTGAATTTCGACATTTTCCTTGGCTTCGATTGCTTGGTGTAAACCTTCGGAATAACGACGACCTGGCATCATGCGCCCCGTAAATTCGTCGATAATCATCACTTCACCATCTTTGACAACGTAGTTTATATCGAGTTTGAATAAAACTTCAGCCTTGAGCGCCTGTTCGAGATGATGCACAGTCATCACTCCGCCTTCAGTATAAATATTGTCGATCCCAAGTATTTTTTCAACTTTGGCAATTCCCTCTTCGGTCAAAGCTACCGCCTTCATCTTTTCGTCGACATTATAATCTTCGTTTTCAATCAATCCTTTGGCAATTTTTGAAAATTGTTTGTATTTGTCGGTTGATTCTTGATCTGGCGAAGAAATAATGAGTGGGGTTCGTGCTTCATCGATTAAAATCGAATCGACTTCATCGATAATCGCAAAGTTTAGATTTCTTTGAGATTTCTGCTTCGGATCATAAATCATATTATCTCGCAGATAATCAAAACCAAACTCATTGTTTGTCCCATAGGTAATATCAGCCAGATAAGCTTCCTGCCGACTGACTGGTCTTAGAAATTCTTGTTTAATTTTGAAAACTTCGGAGCCGTCATTTTCAATATTTTGATTGGTATAACCCGGATCATACATAAAAGCGGCATCATGCTCGATACAAGCCACACTCAGACCTAATTTGTGATAAATTTGTCCCATCCAAGCCGCATCGCGTTTAGCCAGATAATCATTGACCGTAATCAAATGAACACCCTTACCAGTCAATGCGTTTAAAACTACTGGACAAGTCGAAGTCAAAGTTTTACCTTCACCAGTTTTCATTTCAGCAATTTGACCACGATGAATCACGATTCCACCGATCAACTGGACATCATAATGTCTTTGTTTTAAGGTTCGCTTGGAAGCTTCGCGTGTCATCGCAAAAACTTCTGGCAAAATGTCATCAAGTTTTTTACCATTAGTAAGTTCAGCTCGAAGTTCGTTTGATTTTTGAAGTAATTGCTCATCCGAAAAAGACTCAAAGGTTGGTTCGAGTTGATTGATTTGAACAACAGTTTGTTCGATTTGTTTGATTATTTTTTGATTGACATCACCAAAAATCTTGGATAAAAAAGACATAATTTAAATTTATTCCTCAGACACGTCTTCATTATTATCTCTTTTTCTAGTCCAAAATGAAGTCATCATGTCTTTTAATTTTCTAAAACCTGCCATCTGTCGAGTATTTCTTCTACCTTTTTTTTCTTTAATTTCATCCTGCAATTCATCTACCAAGCCATCGATAGCCGTATATAAATTTTCAGATGTAAATGCTGCGTGAATTTTATCACCAGGCACAACCAAATTGGCACTAGCTTCATAAACTTCGCCTTGTTTGTGATGTTCGGTAGTACGAGCTAAATCAATCTGTGCTTCAATAATATTTTCCAAAAATTTATCTAATCCTCCAATTTTATTTTCCGCATATTCTTTAATCGCTTGAGTTAATTCGATGTCTTTGGCGTAAATTTGAATTTGCATAATTTTAAATTATTTTAATTAATTTAACTAGATTGTCATGATTTCGGTTTCTTTGTTGTCACCGATAACTTTTATTTTATTATTATACTCGGTGGTAGTTTCATCTATTTTTTCTAATAATCTAAATTTTTCATCTTCACCAATTTCTTTGGCTTTTTCAACTTCAACAACCTGATCACGAGCATTATCACGAATTTCACGAATTGAAATTCGAGCCGCTTCAATTTTTTCATGTAAAACTTTGATGATTTCTTTGCGACGATCAGCACTCATATCTGGTAAAACTAAACGAATTAAAATTCCGTCATTGGAAATACTAAAACCTTTATCTGCCAAAGTAATTGCCTTTTCAATTGAAACCAAAAGACTTCGATCCCAAGGCTGGACTACAATCGTTTTGGCATCAGAAGTTGATAAAGAAGCAACCTGTTTGAGTGGCATCTTGGCTCCATAATTTTCAACCGTAATATTGTCTACTAAGGCTACACTGGCTCGACCAGTTCGCAAACCACTTAGTTCGGTTTTTAAATAATCAATAGCTTTGTCGTAATTTGTTTGTAATTCTTGAAGAATTGCGTTTTGCATGTTAATTATTTTATTTGATTAAAATAGAAGTCCATTATTATCTTCTGGTGGCAATGGTACATAAACTCCGAGATAAACAATATCTGGATCGACTGGACTCACGAGCAAATATTGAGCCATCCCATGTGTCGGCAACGATCTGGCTGCCCAGTTTTTACCACCATCCTTAGAAAAATATAAGGCGTTGTTTATTCCATAATAAATCTCTTGGTTATTTTTTGCGTTCATTGCCAAAGATACCACATCAATTTCTGTCGGTAAGGTTAGCAAACGAATTATTTCCCAATCATTTTCGCCATTTTTGTTTTTTAATAAGCCGTAATCTGTTCCTATGAGTATAGCATCTTTCTGGGTTTGGTCAAAAAGCATAATTTTAAACTCTCCAATCCCCTTATATTCTTTGGTTAGACGTTTTGTTTCCTCAATATTATCGCCCAGACTGACATTATGCCAAGTTTTCCCATAATTTCCAGATCTAAAAACGCCATCTCTTTGGGTTGCTACATAAATAATATCGCTATCATTAGGATTAACCAAAACCTGTTTTATTTTACCTTCAAAATCAGAAACCCGATTCCAAGTTTTTCCAGCATCAAGACTTCTAATTAAACGACCATCACTAACTCCAAGATACACAATTTTTGAATTAATTGAATCGATTGAAATTGTTTCTACAAAAGCTTCAGGAATGGCCTCAAAATAAACCTCATTCCAAGTTGTCCCACCATCAATCGATTTTACAATTTTATTACCCCCGCTAATATAAATTACATTGCGGCTGGTCGGATCAACCGCTATTTCGTAGGCCAACCCAGATTGGGAATAAAAAGACTCCCATTTTTCACCACCATTATAACTCACATAAACCCCATTACTCTCAGTAGTCAAATAAATTGTTTGACTGTCTTGGGGATCAAAAAACATCTCCAACGCATTAAACGCTGAGATTGATTGTGGAACTTGATCAACATTGCTAACAGAAGTTTTTTGTTCCCAGCTTGTCCCTTTGTCGTGACTGACAAAAACCCCTCTGTCTGTAGTAACTATTTCATCAGAGGATTTGACAGAAACACAACCAGCCCCCATCAAAGGTAACACTAGAATAAACATTACGACCAACCAAAAAAATTTTTTCATTTTTATTTTTTATAAATTGATAACTAAATTTTGTAAAACCATTTTAGGGGTTACGCTCACGCTCAAATTCTTTTTTGCTTCTGTTATTTTGGTAAAAACTTCTTTTAACTTGGCTAAATTGTATTTTTGCACTAGTCTGTTGAATTCTTCGTGAGCAAATGAACCAACTACATATTCTTCAACGCCTAATTTCAAACTCAAAATATCGTGAAAAATCAAACTAAGTTTATCTAGAATTTCATCAACTACTTCACGAGATTCATTAAAACTTTTTTTATCCAAGACTTTTGTTGCTAATTTCATCCGATCATTGATATCGTCTAAAACAAAACTGGTTAATTGCTGGGTTTCTTTTTGATATTGTGCAAAAAACTTATCATCCTGCATCAATTGGATTGCCAGCTCAGGTTTTCCTTGACTAAGCTTAGCGACTAAATCTATTTTTGACAAATCTTTTTCTCCAAAAATAGTAATTAGTCCATCTGTGAGTTCTTTTTTTGAGATTGGTAAAAATGAAATCTTTTGACACCTAGAAATTATGGTTTTTAACAACCTATCCTCGGCCGAAGTAATCAAAATTAAAATCACATTTTTTGGTGGCTCTTCTAAAATTTTTAACAAACAATTTACTGCCTCTTTATTCATTTTATCAGCTTCATCAATGACGACAATTTTATGGCCATTATTAAAAGTCGATAAGGCTAAAAATCTTTGCAGCTCTTGAATTTGTTCGATCAAAATATCTTTTTTTTCTTCCAAAAGTGCTACCCATTTTACATCAGAATTATTTTGATCAAATTCATTTTGCTGCATAATCGAAGCGATAAAATTTTTGACCACTCTGGTCTTACCCAAACCAACCGCCCCCGAAAAAAGATAAGCGTGATTTAAAGATCCACTTTCAACTATACCTGAAAGATATTTCAAAATATTTTTGTGTCCGATTATTTTTAGATCATTCAGCATACTTTTATTTTATAACACTCAATCTCTGAGGTCAAAGTTATTTAACTATTTTTTCGATTTCGTCAGCAATTTTTATGACTGCATTAGCAGGCATAATTTTTTTGATATTTTCGATATATTTTTTATTTTCGTTTTTATTCAACATTTTTTTGACCATATATACTAAATCTTCTATTTTTAAATTATTCTGGTCCAAAACCAAAGCGGCATCTTTGTGATAAAAATACTGAGCATTATCTTCTTGGTGAGAATCTGGCATCGGGATTATAATTGCAGCCTTACCAAGCGAAGCTAATTCTGATAACGACGACAAGCCCGCACGGCTAACTACTAAATCAGCTACTGCAAAAGCTTCAGCCATATGTTCACCAATAAATTCATAGCCATGATAGCGTTCATTAAAAACCTCTGAATTTGGATTTTTGCCCTCACCTAGACTATGAATTATCTGACAAAAACGAGTTAGTTGTGGTACTGCTCCAATAATCATCGCGTTCAAAACTGCCGCTCCTGTTCCACCACCAATAAAAAGCACTGTTGGCAAATTATCTTCGAGATCAAAATAATGTAAACCTTCCATCCGATCACCAGCATACAATTCAGTTCGAATTGGATTACCTGTCAAAACTGTTTTGGTCTGATCAAAATCTTTAAGTGATTGCTCAAAAGTAACCGTAATTTTTTTGGCAAACGGTGCCATTAGCTTATTGGCTAAGCCAGGCAAAACGTCTTGCTGATGAATTAAGACTGGGATTTTAAATGTGCTAGCCGCCCAAACCAAAGGTACCGAATTGTATCCACCAGCTGAAATAATAGCCTCGGGATTAAACTTTAGAATTGTCATCACTGATTGATAAAATCCGATCAGAAGTTGAAATGGGACTATCAAATTTTTGAAACTAAAATAACGTCTTAATTTTGCCGAGACAATTGGTTTGAATTTTATTTCGTGCTCCTCGACTACTTTTTTTTCGACACCACCATAAGTCCCAACCCAAAGAAACTCATTTTGTAAATTGCGTTTTTTTAGTTCGGCAATAACTGATAAAAGTGGCATGACTGGACCCAAAGTTCCTCCACCTGAAAAAATTATTCTCATCGCGTTGTATATTTAGATATGTTGATTAAAATTCCTGCCGCCAATAAATTAAGCATCATCGCCGAGCCACCATAACTAATAAAGGTTAATGGCACGCCTGTCATCGGCATCAAAGCAATCATCGACATAATATTGATGATCGCCTGAAAAACGAACCAAAAACTAATTCCAAAAGCGGTCAGTCGAGCAAATTCATCGCTGGATTCTTGAGCAATTTTAAAACCTCGCATCACCAAAAACACAAAAAGTCCAACTAAAATTAAAGAGACCAAAAAACCCATTTCTTCACCAATCACTGCAAAAACCGAATCGCAATAAACCTCTGGTAAATAAGCAAATTTTTGTTTTGATTGTCCTAAACCAACTCCGAAAAATCCACCCGAACCAACCGCAATCAAAGCTTGATTAATATGATAACCAATTCCCAGTGGGTCTTTACTCGGATCGAGAAAAGCGGTCAAACGATTCAAACGATAAGGTGCAATTTTAATCAACACCCCAACTCCAGCTAAACCCAATAAGCAAAGACCAGCCAAATGTTTAATATTAGCTCCGGCCACAAAATAAAGCGCAATCACAATAGCGGCCACAATTGATAAAGTTCCAATATCTGGTTGTAAAATTAATAAAATTGAACTCACTCCAAAAACTAACAAAAATGGCAAAAAACCATTATTAAAATCATCGACTTTATTTTCGCTTTTACTAAAAAATGAAGCAAAATAAATAATCAAGGCTAATTTCAAAAGTTCTGATGGTTGAAAAGAAAAACCAAAAATATTTATCCAGCTGTTAGCCGTTCCAGTCGTCATTCCAATCCCAGGGATAAACACCGCCAACATTAAAACTAAAGCAAATATTAGCAACCCAAAAGCACTTTTTTTCCAAAAAGTATATTTGATTCGACTCGCGATAAAAAAAACCACAATCCCTGGCAAAAATCCGTTCAAAAATTGATGAATTAAATAATAATAACTATTGTGAAATTTGGAATAAGCAAT
>JBAYNP010000015.1:0-12820 GCA_041678785.1 Patescibacteria group bacterium
ACGTGTGCAGTTGAAATCGTGATCCCTCTAGCTTTTTCTTCTGGGGCACTGTCAATTTGATCAACAGTTTTTGATTGTGCAATTTTACCAGCTAATCCCAAAACATGGAGAATAGCGGCTGTTAAACTCGTTTTGCCATGATCGACGTGACCAATGGTACCAACGTTGACATGAGGCTTTGCTCTGTTAAATGCTTCTGCCATAGTAATTTATTAAATCCTTTTATTTGCACCGGATTTTAAGCCAGGTCCGAGCAAAAATTAATTGTGTTATTTTAAAAATTTATAACTTATTTTAGAGAGGTTCGACATAATACGCACTATCATCTGCCTCTTCATCCCCTATCTTTTTTGAAAGCTCTTCATCAAGAATTTTTTCGATGTTATCTTCTTTGAGAGGTTCAAATTCATCCAAAGCATCATCTTCTTGATTTGATTTCCAGACAGCAATTTCTCTGTTTATTTTATCTAATAATTCCTCTTCTGTCAAGCCAGCAACTCCACTTCGGGCCAAAAGCAAATCTTCATAATCTTCAACACTCATTAAAACATACGAGAAACCCTCCTGATCAAAAATTATCATGCGGTCACCAGTCTTACGAATCAGACCAATAACCTTTTTAATTGATTTTTCTTGCATATTTTCAATTAAACGATTTAAATATTTTAACTAACTTTTAAACTTATTTCAAGGCTTATTGTGTTTTACCACCAGTTCTTTCAGCAATAATCTTTTCAGCAATGTTCTTTGGGACTTCTCCATAATGCGAAAATTCCATAGAAGAACTGGCTCGACCTTGACTCAATGAACGAATAGCAGTCGCATATCCAAACATTTCAGCCAAAGGTACTTCTCCATCAATAATTTTCATATTATTTCCACGATCCTTCATTTCTTTAATTTGAGCACGACGAGAACTCAAGTCACCGACAACATCGCCCATCGATTCTTCTGGAACCACGACTTCAATTTTCATGATTGGTTCGAGAATAATTGGATCGGCCATTCTACAACCAGCTTGAAAACCTCGATTAGCTGCGATTTTGAAAGCGATTTCTGAGGAGTCAACTTCGTGGTAAGATCCATCATAAACGGTCGCCTGAATATCAACGACAGGATAACCGGCCAAAACACCATTCTCCATCGATTCTTTGACACCTTTTTCAATAGCACTAATATATTCTTTTGGAATCACACCACCTTTAACCTCGTCGACAAAGTTAAGATTTTTTTCTTCATTACCTTCGATAGTTTTATCGAGTGGTTCAATTCTTAACCAACAATGACCGTATTGACCACGTCCACCAGATTGATGAACATATTTTCCTTCAGATTGAACTTTCTTTTTGATGGTTTCACGATAAGCGACTTGAGGTCGACCGACTTGAGATTCGACTTTGAACTCACGACGCATACGATCAACAATAATATCTAGATGAAGTTCTCCCATACCCGAGATAATAACCTGACCGCTTTCTTCATCAGTTTTGGCTTTGAAAGTTGGGTCTTCAGCCATCAAACGACCAAGAGCAGCACCCATTTTTTCTTGATCAGCCTTACTCTTTGGCTCGACAGCCATTGAAATAACTGGCTCTGGAAATTTGATATTTTCTAACAAAACTGGGAAGTTTGGATCACAAAGAGTATTACCGGTTGTCACATCTTTCAAACCGACAGCGGCCACAATTTCTCCGGCACTGACTTCTTTAATATCTTCTCTTTTATTAGCATGCATCAAAAGCAAACGACCAACGCGTTCTTTTTTATCAGTCGCAGTATTTAAAATATATGAACCAGCTTCAAGTTTACCAGAATAAACACGGATAAAACAAAGATTTCCTACGAAAGGATCATTGGCAATTTTAAATGCCAAAGCGCACAAAGGCTCTTCGTCTGAAGGTAAAACAATTTTTTCTTCATTAGTTTTGAGGTTGATAGCTTTGACCGGAGGCACATCAAGTGGTGAAGGCAAATACCAATTAACTCCATCAAGAACTAATTGAACACCAACATTTTTTAAAGCACTCCCACAAAACACAGGATAAATTTCACCATTTAAAACTTCTTTGCGAAGAGCTTGTTTAATTTCATCGACTGTCAATTCGCCACCATTAAGATATTTTTCGAGTAAGACTTCATCAGCTTCGGCAACCTTTTCAATTAACTCGCTACGATATTTGACGACATCAGCTTTCATATCTTCAGGAATATCAATAGTTTTAATATCCATTCCATTTTCGCCTTCGAATAAATAAGCTTTTTGCTCAATTAAATCAACAACTCCGCGATGATCATCTTCAGATCCGATTGGTAACTGAACAGCATAAGCTTTTGGGTTAAGTCGATCACGAATTGATTTTAAACTCATAATAAAATCAGCTCCCAACTTATCCATTTTATTAACAAAACAAAGACGAGGCACATTGTATTTATCAGCCTGTCTCCAAACAGTTTCAGATTGTGGTTCGACTCCAGCAGCTCCGTCAAAAACAGCAATAGCGCCGTCTAAAACGCGCAGTGAACGTTCAACTTCAACCGTGAAATCGACGTGCCCAGGAGTATCAATAATATTGACACGATTATCTTTCCAAAAACAAGTTGTAGCAGCAGAAGTGATGGTAATTCCTCTTTCTTTTTCTTGTTCCATCCAATCCATATCGGCCGCCCCATCATGAGTTTCCCCAATTTTGTGCTTTTTACCGGTATAAAAAAGAACTCTTTCAGTAAAAGTAGTCTTTCCGGCATCGATGTGAGCCATGATACCAATATTTCTAACTCTTTCTAGAGGATATTCACGCATACTATTTATAAAAATTTTAATTATTTGCGAAAGGATCGAATGTTCTATTTGCTTTTTTATCTTGCAAAATGAGCGAAAGCACGATTGGCTTGAGCCATCTTATAAACATCTTGTTTCTTCTTGATAGCACCACCTTGATTATCAGCAGCATCAATTAATTCGAAAGCTAATTTCTGACACATTGGCTTACCAGCTTTATTTTTGGCAGCATCGAGTAACCAACGAAAAGCTAAGGTCAATTTTCTATCATCACTAACGTAAGTTGGAACTTGATAATTAGCCCCACCGACGCGTCGTGATTTGACCTCAACGTCAGGAGAAACATTTTTGACAGCTTGATCAAAAACTTCCAAAGGATCTTTCTTGGTTTTTTCTAAAATAATATCAAAAGCATCATAAACAATCTTTTGAGCGACTGATTTTTTACCATTATTCATGATTTTGTTGATCAATTTGGCAATCACCAAACTACCATACTTTGAATCAGCCTTGATAACTCTTTTAAAATTTGTCTTTCCTCTCATATTCTTTTATTTACTTACTTTAACTTTTTTAGCGCCATATGAACTACGGCTTTGTTTGCGGGCGGTAACGCCAGAAGCATCATAGACACCACGCACAATATGATAACGCACACCAGGTAAATCGCGAACACGACCACCACGAACTAAAACCACGGAGTGCTCTTGTAAATTATGTCCTTCGCCTGGAATATAGGTTGTGACTTCTTCACCCGAAGAAAGTCTAACCCTAGCAACTTTACGCAAAGCTGAGTTTGGTTTTTTTGGAGTCATTGTTGTCACCTTCAAACAGACACCTCTCTTGAAAGGATTAGATTCTTTAACTTCATATTCCTTTCTCTTGAGAGAATTCAAATTCTTCCTCAAGGATGGTGCTTTAGGCTTTTTACCGGGAGTCTTGCGGTTCTTTTTTAACAGTTGCTGAATTGTAGGCATAAATAAAAAATAAACTTAATTCAAAACAGGAAATGTTGCTTTAAAAACTTATCAACAATTCGTAAGTCAGTATAAAGAATTTTAATTCGGATGTCAAGAGATTGGGAGACAAATTTTAAAGGCCAAATAAAAATGTCATAGAAATTGGAATATGATTGAAGTATAAAAAAGAGACCCGATCATTACAATCGAGCCTCGTTATAAATTGAGAAAATTCCAAATTAATTGTTTCTGTAAGCGAGTTGATAACCCGCCCCTTTTAACGACTCAACAAAAGTGTCCTTTGTGAAAATTGCCACATCACGGAAACCGTTCTTTTCTGTTTGTGAATTACGGTCAATGTGATTAATTTTTATGAACACTTTTTCTGGAGAGAAAATTCTTTCCAGTTTCGCAACATCATAGGTGTAACCTTCGAAAATTACGAAGTTGAGTGTTACTAACTGACCACACCAATCATCCGTCACTTTTCCTATTTCAGCCAAGCTCATCATCGGAATTTTCGGACTTAGAAAAGCTCGTTCGACTTCATCGGTTGTGTGACAGGAAAACTGTAGTCGGATATTTGCACCTTTTTCTTGAACTCTTTGCAAATCTCCAAAAAAGTTCTCCTCAATTTTAAGTGCAGATGTGGAAACTACCAACATGGCATCAGGAAAATCAACAGCAAACTGCTTCAATGCGTCAACAACGTGTTGAGAGTTAAGAGCCGGATCGCCCATTTGCTTGAGCGATATTTTCAGTGCGTGAGAGATTTCAGGTGCAGGACTGCTTTTTAGAATAAAGTTCACTTGCTCGCACAGCTCTCTTTCGGATAACTGGCGATAGCAAGGATACTTGTTCGTAAAGCAATATCTGCATCCAACACGACACCCTGATGAAACGGAGATTCCAAGTTTTCGCGCAACACCACTGGATTCACTCAGTAGTGTGTCAGCGGAGAGAATACGGAGATCATCCGCGGTTTTCAAGAAATATCCTGCGCCACCTTTTATACCAACTCGTGATTCCAGCGTTAGGCTATTCATGAAACCTCCTTGCATGTCAGCCGATTGCATTGAGGATGTCGAGTGACAGAAGCAGTGTGTCTTTGTCGAAGCAGATGTCGTCGCCGACCATGATGGTGTTGTACCCCATGAGCCGCATGCATTCGATGTCAGTGATGTCACTGCACTGTGGACGTGAATTGTTTCTGAGTGATGTTAGTATGCGTGAAGCAAGGACGGCGTTCGGGTCAGCTTTGATGATTTTTCGCAGGGCCGGAAGAATTCTATTTGCGGCAGGTCCAACTTCGACATAAAGATCACCACGCGCTGCCATCAAGGAAACATTCGGGCCACACTGCCCGAGCCGAGTAGCTGCCCATTCGATGCCTTTTTCAGATTCGATCTTGGCAAGAATTTTGGCATCCGGATCAAGTGTCCGCATATCAGCAATGTCTGAATCTTGCTCAACGTAGGACAGCATGAACGTATGAATGCCAACTTTTTTTGCCGCCTCGATGTAGGCGTGGTCGGTTTCTGTGAAATAGCCTTCGATCGCGAGAGTCGGATCCAGGATATTGATTGATTCACCGCCACCTACAACCCGTTTGGGGCCGTCAAGCATGATGAGTCGGTTCCCGTCTATGATTTCGACGAGGTATGCGCTGTCGTAGCCGTCCTGGAAATAGCACTTCACAGGACCCTTGGAAAGGTCAAGTGATATTTTGTGCGTGATTTCCAATTCTGCCCACGGCGGAGTCCGAAGAACACCGTGCGTTCGCGGATCAGAGGGATCAAGTACAACAGTTTTGCCTCTGATTTCATACGTGCGTATGCTTTGAGGCGAATTAAAAAACTTACTGCCTCCGTGAGAGGTACGAATCTGCCTGCATTTCAAGTCGATCCAGATTTCTTTGTTGCCCAAAATCGACTGCAGACGCTTCAACATCTCCTCTATAGAACCTTTCAGTGGCATGACCGTGTTGAGCCGGACACCCGATATAATCGGATGCCCGGCGATGTCAGCAATGAAAGGCGCATAGGGAGGAATAGTTGTGATAACTTTCAAATTCTTCCTCATGGTCGCCTCCTTTATTAGACGAGTTTTTTGCTTTGAAGCGGTGCTCTTCTCGAGGTCCTGGGCCCGGAAACTATCGAATTGCCCGAGCCTTTGCTTGTTACACTCTGATGAACAAAACGAAGTGAGTTCATGACAGATTTCACCTGAGCACCCGTCTGGCGCGAAGTCAGGCTTTGCACGAATGCATCTGTGGTACCGGCCACGTGGGCCATAATGCCAAGAATACAGTCGACGACACGCGCCGGCTCATCCAGCATCAGCACGCGTTCGACTCCGAAAGCCTGCTGCCACTGAGCATGGATTTTTGATTCTTCGCCGTAGCCGGAACTGTACTTGCAGCGCAAAACCCATGCGTTGTACTTCTGTTGGAGTTGAGCGAAGATCTGGCCGGAAGGGATCGCTTCGGACTGTATGCCGATATAGTCCCTTACATGCTGCGGATTGGTTTTGGGATAAAATCCCTCGTCGCAGAGCAGGAAATGCAGAGGCATGACAGCATTGGGAATTTCCACGCGCTTAACGTCATATTCTGCCATGAGTTCGTACGTTTCCATTCCTTGGCCACCACCGCCGCCCTCGGAATAAAGAGCGTTGATGTCGTCGCCGAGTGCTGGCCCCTTGTTGGGCTGGCGAATTTGCAGCGGGTAGTTGTCGGAGTAGGCGTCGCCCACCACGCCGAAGCTGATTTCCAGATCGGGAAAATCCTTTGCAGCCTCCTGGTACAGGAGCGGCAATTTCTTTCTGAAGATCTCTTCGTTTGATGCGTTTGAACCAGTGCAGTCCCAGCGGATCAAAGCGACGTGGGTCGCCAGACTCTGGATAATTTGTCCGATCGGAGCCTTTCTTGCGTTTGACATGGCAGAGTTTTGTGCCATACTCGATGCCGATCTCGATGCGTCGTGCGTGGTGGGTTGCCGATATGCTACCCGTGCCTGCGAATGAGTAGCACCGCTTGATGTTGACCTCATTCCTCCGCTACCACTACTACTACCTTCTTCTTCCCAGCTGTACATGGTCGTTCTCCCTTATGTTTGGGGTGTTACTACGAAATGACGAAATCTTCTCCGCTTGATGTTCTGCCAAACAACTTCTTTCTGAGTGCAAGTAATTCATCCGTTAATTCGATTGCATTTCTCGGACGAGAAAGCGGGTCGTACTTAACCATTCGCAGGAAATACTCCTGTAACTGTTTGGGCACGGATGAGGGCATCTGCTTAGTGCCGATGTCACCGCCGAGAGCATAAATCATAGTCAGCCCGAGACCAAATATATCTGTCTCAGGAATCGGTGGCTTGCCTTGTATTTGCTCGGGAGCTGCAAATGCCGGCGTATAGCCTGGACATTTAGTGTACCGATCAGGACGAAGAGTTGAAAGCCCATAATCAACCATGAATACGTTATGTTCTCGAGGTTGTACGATCATATTGTGTGGTTTGACGTCGTTATGTACGACGCCATGATGGTGCAAATAGCGCAAGCCACCAAGACAACGTTGAGTCATCCAGCACACGTGCTCGGGAGAAATTCCCTGAGCATAGTCCTCCTCTTTAATCTTGAAAAGATCTTTTCCGGAGATGTAGCTCATGATCATGGCAAAACTTCCGTCGCCGCAATCAATGAAATCGCGCAGCGAGGGGAGCGAATGATGATGAATTTCCCAGAGCAATGTCGCCTCTTGAATAAGCAACGCAGTGTCTTCCTTAGAGAGGTTAATGTTTTGCTTCAGGCATGCCATCTGTTTAAGGATGGTGTGTTCTGCAAGATATGTCCGAGCAAATCCTCCCTCTCCAATCTGTTTCAGAATGTAATAATTACCGATTCTTTTTTTTGTCATCGCTTTCAAGTCTCCTTATATTTGGAATATTTAGTTTTCAAGGACCCAATTTCATTCCACCATACAATATTCAGCACAAAATGTCAATGCCTGTAACCCGAATCGCGAAATTCAACGCTTAACTAAAACAAACCAATACTTTTAATCTATTTTAGATCAAAAATCAAAGCTAACTTTATTTTAAGCCAAATTAACAAATTAATTTCGCGATTCAGGTCTATAAACCTAAAATAATATTTTTATCTTAAACTTATTTGAGCTGTTTTTAATAGTTTAAGACGATTAGTGCTAATATAAATAAAAACAAAACACAAAATATTGCTGTTCCCAATAGAATCAAGTACTAAAAAATAACAGCGTAAAGTTTTTAAAACATGAAAGCGAGGTCACATAACCTCGCTTTCAAAAAAAACATTATTTTTATTTTTTAATTACAACCCTCCAAAAGCTATTCCTAAATAACTCACAAAATTCGGCACAATTAAATTACCGATATTTATCAATGGCGTAAAAATTAACGCTCCAAATATTGAAACGGGTGTTAAAACATCAAGCAAAATAATTCCCAAAAGAATCATCGGCCCTTTCTGTCGCATCACATCCTTAAGCCCACCAAGCGAATCTGGTAAAATCGCAAACAAAATCCACGAACCATCAAGCGGTGGGATTGGGATTAGATTAAACAACATCAAGCTCAAATTGATAAACATAAACAAAACCAAAAACATGACTCCAGCATTTGAAAAATCAAGCATCGTATTAGCCAAAATAACTCTTAAAACTATTCCACTCACAATCGCCAAAAATAAATTTGAGAGTGGACCAGCCAGGGCGACTAAAGCTGGACCCCACTTTTGGTCTCGTAAATTCTGACCATAAAACGAAACTGGCTTGCCCCAACCAAAACCAATCAAAACCAGCATCACCAAACCTTTCCAATCTACGTGCGAAAATGGATTCAGCGTCAAGCGACCATTATCTTTGACCGACGAATCCCCTTGCCAATAAGCTGACAAAGCATGGGCAAATTCATGAAACGAGAGTGCCAAAATAACCGCCAAAAGCCAATCGACAAAGAAAAGTGGTTGCGTAAAAAGGTATTGAATTAAAAACATAGACTTGTCAAATAAATTATTTTATGTTAGACTTGTTTTAACTTAAGTCTTAAATTTTTAGATTAAAAATATGTCCCGAAGATGCGATTTATGTGGCAAGACTCCAATTACTACTGCCACCAGAAGCCACTCACTTCAAAAAACTAAGAAAAAGAGTTTTCCAAACGTCCAACCAATTACTATTGACGGCCAATCAATGAAAATTTGTAATCGTTGCCGTCGCACAATTGTCAAAAACGATGGAAAAATTTTAATTGGATCTCACAAGAGATAGTTTATCATTTTAGACCAAACTATACAAATCAAAAAAACCTCGCTAGTCGAGGTTTTTTGTTTCAAAATTGAAGGTATTTAAAAGTTTAAGTGCTTTCAATTTTTTAATTTAATTCTTTCAGTAAGCCTTCCAAATCAATTCTATACATTTCACAGATCTGACCGATTTCAAGCTCATTCATTTCCATCGCTGCCATCGGGCAAAAAAGACACGGGACTTCATATTTCTCTAAAATTTCTTGGCCGTTTTTATGATTTAAAACTTCAGCCAAAGTTGATTTAGAAGTTATTTTTTTAACTGGCATATTTTTGTTATTTTTTAGTAAAAATTATATCTTTTTCATCATTTCCAAAACCTTTAACTCCAGTCTACCATTAAAATCATAAACCGCAAAACTTGGAGCACATCTAATATTAGCCAAATTACCTGGATTTATTAATCTCGTCAAGCCAACTCGCTCTTCCCATGGCTTATGATTATCACCATAAAAAACCAAATCATATTTTCCGCTTTTGGCTAGCTCGCGAGCAGTCTTTGGTAAATGTGTCCAGGCAATTTTTTTGCCCTCAATTTCTAATTTACCAAGCTGATCATAAAAAACAATCTTTTTAAAATCTGTATAATCTATTTCATCAAAAAAACCTTCATCAGCATTTCCCCAAACCAAATGAGTCGTTCCTTTGAAACGACTATTTAATTCTTCGAGCATATTGACTCGCGAAACATCACCACAATGGATTATAATTTTAATATTATTTTCATTTAACCAATCAATTGCCTGCTGTAAATTTTCTAAATTTTCGTGACTATCAGAAAAGATGCCAATTTTCATTTTATGGTAGCTTTAATTCGGCCTTTAAGCCATTGATTTCAGCACTTAATTTCTCACGATCCCTCCTAAGCTCTTCGGCAACATCAGAGTATCTACCTTCCATTCTTCTAATTCGAGAATCTAGTTCTGCTCGTTCGAGATTTAATTTGTTTAATCGTTTGAACAAATCAGTTCCTTCTTCTTGTGAAATAACAGATTGAAGATTTTCCATATTTTAAATTTAAATATTTTTATAAAAATTTATCTTGCTCTATTCAAAGAACTTTTCCATTCATTTAGAGTTTCTTCAATTTCATCTCGTTTATAATCTCGCTCTTCTCGAAGATCTTTAATCTGGCGATCAATTTCTTTTTGCTTGTCCATTAATCTGGTCAATTTATCATATAAATCGACTTGCTCTGAAATAAAGTTTCCAATTTCTTCTGGTTCCATAAGTTTAAATTTAGTTGTTTAAATAATATTTTCTTTTGCTCGGATCAAATTTTTCAATCGCATACCGCAACATTGTCCTGGGCATAGTTTGGTAATGTTTTTCTAAAAACTCCTCTTCGACTTTTTGATTTCTTTTGCCGATTTCACGAAGCATCCAACCAACTGCTTTGTGAATCAAATCATGCTGATCACTCAATAAAATCTCCGAGATTTTCAAAGCGTCGTCATATTCATTATGCCGAATAAATCGAAAAGTGGCAAGAATTGACATTCGACGTTGCCAGAGATTTTTTGACTTGACTAATTTATAAAGAATTTTACGCTTGGCTTTTTTGTCTAGTAAATAATCGCCTAGAATATTTGGAGCTGACAGATCAACTAAGTCCCAATTATTAATTCCTCTGGTATTAGCTAGATAAAATTTGAAAATTTCAGTTTTTAATTTTTTGTCAGCTTTTTCATATCGAGACACTAGCATAAAAACTCCCAGTAAGCGTTGCTCGTGATATTCGCTTTTTAAAAATTCAGCAATATTTTTTAAGTCAATTTCGGCAAAATATTTCTTGGCAACTTTTCTTAATTCAGGTACCACAATTCCCAAAAACTTATCCCCTTCGCCATATTGACCTTTGGCGGTTTTAAAAAAGCCTTGCAAAATCTTGGCTTTGACGGGATTAGCGATTTTTTGTAATTCTTGTTTAATTTTGAGATTCATACAATTTACTTATGCACTTGTTAAACTTTATCATAAGATATAAGCTAAATTATAACAAGGGAGGAAAAAATGAAAATTTTTAAGGTTGACACGAATCAAATAGCTGGGTGGGGAGGACTCGGCTTAACGGAAGTTTTTTATTTAAAAGAAGAAGGAGCTAATAAATGCTCTACCTGTTGGCCAGGATTTTTTGGTCTCGACCCAGTAATAAACGAGGTTGAGATTAAAAAAATAGGTGATAAGTATTTTTATAGAGATAAAGAAATTAAAATTGAAGACAAATAGCCCCTAATCGGGCTATTTTATTTTACTGCCTCTTTTCCGCCCACGATTAGCAAAGCGATGAGCTTCGTCGCGAACTTTGAGTAACAAATTTTTATTGGCTGAGATCAGAGCTTGGAGGCTCTTTTTTGTTTTGGCTGGAAAAACTAATTTATCACCCGAAAATTTGGAAATTCCCACCAGTGGAATTTTGATATTTTTCGCTTCAAAAATTTTACTAACCACACTCACCTGAGGCTTACCACCGTCAATCAAAATCAAATCTGGCAAATCCCAGTCGAGATGATTCAAGCGTCGTTCAATCACCTGTCGCATCGCTCCCATATCATCCGATTCTTTAACACCATTAATTTTGAACAAGCGATATTCATAGGTCTCCGCTTCGCCATTGATAAAAACTGACATCGAGCCATAAGTTTCTTTGCCTGACAAATGCGAAATATCAAAACCTTCGATGCGATTAAAATTAATATTTTCTAATTCATCACGCGTCATAAATAGTAAATCGTTCAAATATTTTAAACTCTCAACCTGACTTGGTGAGGCCTTGATCATTTTTTCAAGTAATCTTTTTTTATCACCTTTCAAAAACGCAATTAAATTATCGATATTTTGTCGATAAGCTGTTTTAGTAATTTCGCCGGTACAAATTCCGGGACACAAACCAATTTGGCGATCAAAACACGGTCGCCCTTGATTCGGTTTACATTTGCTGTATGAAAAAACTTTGCGGATGGTTTTTAAAATATCGTTGGCGATTTTGACACTCCGATATGGTCCAAAAATATTTTTCAATTTTGGAAATTTGTTTAATTCATGCCCACGAATAATAATCGGACATGGGTAAGTTTGTTTTTTATCAATCAAAATAAAGGCAAACGAACGATTGTCTTTGTCTTTGATATTATATTTCGGCCAATATTTTTTGATCAGGTTCGCTTCCAAAAGTATCGCATCGAGAACCGTCTCAGTGGCAATAAATTTGACCTCGCTCGCCAACGACACCATTTCAGCAATTCGCGGATCAATGTCAGCTCGAAAATAATTGGCGACTCGATTTCGCAATGAAGTTGCCCGACCGATATACAAAATGTTATTTTTGGAATCAAAAAATTGATAGGCGCCTGGTCCTTTGGGAAATTTTGCAGCTTTTTGTTTGAGGGTTATCATTTTAGATAATGCTTTAAATATTTCGCCGTATGCGCTTTGTTATGATTCACAATTTCTTCAGGCGTGCCTTTGTCAACTAAAAATCCACCTTCATCTCCGCCCTCTGGTCCAAGCTCAATCACATAATCCGCGGTTTTGACTACGTGCAAATTGTGTTCAATTAGCATGATTGAATTACCACGCTCAATTAATTTGTTCAAAACTTTCATCAATAAATTAATATCATGATAATGCAGGCCAACTGTCGGCTCATCGAGCAAATACAAAACGCGTTTACCTAATGGCTGGACGAGATGTCGGGCGAGTTTAATTCTTTGAGCTTCGCCACCCGATAATGTTGTGGCCG
>JBAYNP010000016.1:0-12085 GCA_041678785.1 Patescibacteria group bacterium
AGCGATTCGATTGTTTGTGGTTGGACGTGGTCATCGGCCGCGACGAGTAAAACCGCAATGTCAGCCACATTACCACCACGAACGCGCATTGATTTAAAAGCTTCGTGACCCGGGGTGTCAATAAAGGTAATCAATTTACCATTTTTTTCAGCCTGATACGCCCCAATGTGTTGAGTAATTCCACCACTTTCGGTAGCGACAATATTGGTTTCGCGAATTTTATCGAGCAAAGAAGTTTTACCATGATCGACGTGACCCATAACGACAATGACGGGTGGGCGCTGGACTTTTGACTGGTCGTCTTCGAGTAAACCTTCTAATTTTTGACGACGTTCTTGTTCTTTGCTGACGTTGTTTTCATCGTCGTCCATTTTGATCACCTGATATTCCATATCTTCGGCAATAATCGAAGCGGTGTCATAATCAATATTTTCGTTGATTGAAGCAATAATACCGTTTTTCATCAATTCTTTGATCACACGGGTTACGGGTAAACTCATTTTTTGAGCTAATTCGTGGACAGTAATTTTGTTAGCAATAGAAATTTCTTTTTTTTCTGAAGTTACTGTTTCGGTTTCTTGATTTTTAACTTGAGCTTGTCTGGCAGCCGCCTTTTTGGCCAATTCTTCACGTTTTTGATAAATTTTCCAAGCACCAATAACTTGCTGAGCTACGTTTTCGTCGACTTGAATCGCTTTCATTCCTACGTCAAAACCAAGCTCGGGGAGCTTTTCACGTAATTCTTGAGTTGGGATTTTCAGCTTTCTAGCAAGTTCGGTAATATTCATTTACAATTTTATTTAAAGTAGTTTACATTGTAATAAAAATATAGGCTTTTGTCAACTTTGAGGTTGTGTTTTAAATCATTTTAGAAGCATCAAGGGTTTAAATAATTTTATTAGTAAAAACGTTTGTAAATTTGAAAGCGACAATGATTATTGTCGCTTTCAAATTTACAATCAATGCTTTACCAGCTAAACAAAATAAAAACCGGTCCCCGAGCGGAGTCGAGGGGTCGTTTTGGTCTACGCCTACTTTTACCCCTCGACTCCGCTCGGGGACCGAACTTTTTCGTTTTGTGAATTTAATACCTTATTTTTTAAGCAACGCTGATTATTCTAAAACAGATTGAAATAACAACTCCTGGTGTCATTTTAATTTATTATTGAAAAACCCCGCAATCTCTGATAAGCTGTTTAGGTAAATTAAATTCTGTGCAGTTAATTTATTCTGCGCCCATAGCTCAGTTGGTTAGAGCACAGCTCTTATAAAGCTGGGGTCGATGGTTCAAGTCCATCTGGGCGCACCATTCTTCGTTCGCCTTCGGCAAACTACGAATGGCACGCCATCTCTTTTTCCGATCAGGCAAAGCTTCGAATGGCACGCCATTATCCCAACTAATCTTAATAGCAAATAACGATTTGCAATAGTCGCATTTTTAAATAAGTAATTTTAAAAAATTGATTTTTTATGGAAAAAAGCCCCACATAAAGCAGGGCTCTTCTTTTTGCAGCTCTTGTGTCCATAAGGACCAGCTTTTTGGTAGATTTTCTACCGTGCTGTTGCGCTGGCGGATTACCCGCATTGAGCTACTATAAAACATATTACCACAGCCAAAAAATATGTCAAGGATTTTTATTAACACTTATCAACAGGCAATCAAATGGCCTGGTTTTGGTTTTTAATTTTTGTTGTTTTATACTTATTTTTAAAGTATACTAAAATATATTTTTTAACCTTTAAAAATCAATTTGCATGGATAAAATTTTAATTAAAAAAATCTCAAAAGAAGTTTATCAACAAAAAGGTTTCCCTCTTGGACCATTTAATGAATGTCCGACTTGTAAATGCGGAGAAAATCAACAAGGCGGTGCTTGCTGCGAAGATGGCGCGGACGTTGATAAAGAAGCTTATGAGTTGATTTTAAAACATAAAGACCTTTTGAAATCAAAACTTGGTTTTTCAATTGAAGAGTGTTTTAAAAAAGACTGGCTAGAAAACGATTCTGAATTTTTGGGTGGCAAAGGAATTTCAACAACTATAAAAAATAATACTTGCCCATTTCAATCACCAAAGGATCGTTGCTGTGAGTTGGTAAAAGTTGTTTTAGAAAACGATTTACCAAGAAAAATGATTCCTTCAACTTGCAGACTTTATCCTTTGTTGTGGGACAATGGAGAGCTTTTTGTAAGAGAAATTGAAAAAAACTGTATCTGTGCCCAAAAAGAAAATAATGCCAAATCTATTTTTGAAACCCAAAAGAAAGATATTGAGGATATCTTTTATTTTGAATAATTATTTTTGAAGTTAAAAATTATTATTTTATTTCAATAATTTTATCTCGGCTTTTGTGTCCTTTTAAAATCTCAATCTGAGATTTTTTTAGTTTAAAAAATTCTGACAAAATATTAATCAGTTCTTTATTAGCCTTACCATCAACGGGGGCGGTCGTCAGCCAAACCTTATAATTTTCACCTTCTTGAACAACTTTGTTTTGTTTAGCTTTTGGGATAACGCGAATATTTATTTGCATAAAATAAGTTTATGGTTCTGTTTTTATAGTTTAACACAATTCATCACAATAAAAAAATCCCCAGATCTCATATTAAGTCTGGGGGGTTAAGCATACTTCAAAAAATTTAATCTCTTTTATCTTTTGTGTATGTCACATAAAAAATAAAAGAGGTATTTGTATTAATTTTTTCCTTGACTAGTAACTCACCACTGTTTTTGTGGGCAGTAACAACAATCTCTTTCCCCTCGTTGATATAATCTATAATCTTTGCTCCACGGGGAATAAAGTGCCCTACACAAACACATATGGTCCCGCCCTTTTTTAAAACAGAGACTGTTTTTTTATTAGATGACACTTCATTCCCACCGATAATTACAATCTTTATTTCCGGCAGTAACTTTGCTAAACCCAGGATAGCGAGAATTTTTGCTATCCAACCATTTTTTAAACAAATCTCAACATTCTTCACAACAACACCTCTTTTTAAAGTTTTGTCATACTCAAAAAAAACACTAACATATTATTTAGTATTTGTCAATAACAAAAGGCTATTTTAAAAACTTTATTTTTTAATTTTATTTATCTATATACTCAAAATAAGTCTCGGTATTTTTCCAATCTTCCCACATAATCGTCGGATGAACAGTTTTGCCACCAAATTTAATTGTTTGAATAATTGCCTGAATTGGATAATCTCCATAAATATAAGCACTAACGAGCCCTGGCCAATATTTAGCATCAAGTGTTAATTTTCCAAATTCGTCTTCGAGCAACTTTCTTAATTCTTTAGCCTTGGTCTGCTCAGTAGTACTATTTAAGCGTGGTTTAAAATATCTTTCGGCGGATAATTTTCCAGCTCCATTTGGATTATAACCAAACCAAATTTCTAAATCATCAGAAAAACCATCTTTATCAGTGTCAGTACTTTTTGGGTTGGTGCCAATTTGTAATTCATAAGCGTCCGACAGACTGTCGCCATCAGTATCAATATCAGGATTAACAACATCAACTTCAGCATCACCGGCAACGCTTTCGGCCTTAGTTGTAAAGCTTAATATCTCGGTTTTAACACTCCCAGAATTAAAGCTACTATACGCCTCAATTCTAAAATAATAAGTTGTTTTTGGTGTCAGACCAATCAAGGTTGCCTTGTGATCTCTTTTTCGAACATCAACATCAATAATTGCTTTGCTTTTTAATTGATTTGATTTGGTACCATAATAAACAATTCCGCTCGAAATCATATTTGTTTGCCAGCTAACTGAAGCTTTTTTGGCAGAAACTTCCGACGAGCCCGTGTCTGAAGGCTTGATGTTGGTTATACTTAATTTTTTATAACTATCTGAGCTGGTTTCGGTTTTTATTTTTAAATAAGCCTCGGCTTGATTTTTTGCCTTATCTTTTATCACCACCTTGATTTGATATTCTGTCGATGGGCTTAGTCCAGAAATAAATTTTTCACCACCAAGACTATTACCAGCTGAAGCCGCTGCTTTATATTTAACAGGTGTCTCATTATTTACAAACTTACCATAAGAAATAGTCGCGGCAGTTTTTTCACTTGCTTCCCAACTAATCGCGGCCGCCTTATCAATAATTTGTAACGCCTTTACGTTGCTAATTTTTGGTTTGACTGTATCCTTCATACCCTTAGTCGAAAACTGTCTGACAAAACTTTCAACGTTTTCTCCATTACTATTGGTTGCCACAATTTTATAATAATAAGTTTTATCAATTTCTAATCCAGTTAGCGCGGATTCATGATAAAGACTTAGAACATTATACCCCGTGCTTTTATCTAAATTATTAGCATCTAAGCCAAAATAAACCATAGCGCGACTCTGATCCCAAGGCGTGCTCCATTTTAATTTGGCGGTGCCATCAGTAATATCAGAAATTTCAACATTTAATATACTAAATTCAGAAGCCGCCCAAGCTTTTGAAATTGGCAAAAGAATAACCAGCACCAAAAAAATTAACAAAAAAATACTAAATTTATGTTTCATTTATTTTAATTAAGTTGTGCTTTTATTTTAGCGGTTATGTGGGAATTTGTCTATAATAAAACAGAAAGGGGTGTTGGCTTTCACAAAAAAAGGAGGGGTTGTGTTTTTAAAACTTTATTAGTTTTTGAAAAATGATTTTTTTAATTCACCCCCAGGAAGACTTCCACCACATTCTTCTCTAATTTTTTCTAGTCTTTTGTTTGATTCTTCCACAATTATACTTATTTTGGGGTCATTTAAAAGCCCTTTATCAGAAACAAAAATTGAAAGATCTCCTCTTTTACCAAGAGCTATTAAAACAATATTTCTTTTACCCCGTAATCTTTTAGATGCATATTGAAAATTAAGTGGGTTATTGTTTATTGCAGCCAAAACAACCTCTTCATCATCTTGAAGTTCTCTCGAAACTCGTTCTAAAATTGTATTTGGTCTAGTAAAACAAAAAAACTCTAAGGCAATTTTTTTGTCAGTTATTTTAGAAATCTGGCTTTGTTCATATACTCCATCTCTAAAAAACCCAAGATCACTAAGCCCTCTTTTTTTGTTATTTTCTTCTTCTCTTTTATTTTCAGGTAAATCAAATGATCCAAACATGGTTTAAAAATATTTATTTAGTTTAAAAATTTGGTGGGGATGGAGAGACTCGAACTCTCAAGCCTTGCGGCACTAGCTCCTAAGGCTAGCGTGTCTACCAATTTCACCACATCCCCATTTTTAATTTAACGCTTTGATTCTAGCCCAGATATTGCGTCGAGTCAAGATTTTAATCTTTTATATATTTTAAACACTATCACTACATTTTAATACTAAAATTTAATATTAATAAGAATCCGACAAAATTAATTTTTATAAATTTACCAAAATAAGCCATCCAAAAGTTAAAAAAGTGTGAATATCTTGTTAGTCGGTGTGTGCACAAAACGCGCAAAATCGTCGACTTATAAACAGGCGGTTTAAATTTTCAAGTTGTCCTAAAATTTATCAACTTCATCCCCAATCAAAATCACAAGCTAAATTTATATTTTTTAAACAACCAGACCTTTGCCTAAAACGTTTTTGTGACTAATCCACTTTTTAGTGCACATGTAATAATTATAATTAGATATATATACATATAATATATTAATATAGTTAATAACTAATCTTTTAAAAAATAAAATTAAAAATTTTATTTTTTGAAAAAAAGTTTTATAATGTATTTTTAAAAAACAAAAAGAAAAATAAAAAATAATTTATGAGACAGATGAAATATTTGGTTTTTGAAATTGTTCTTAGTATAGGAACAATTTTTTTATTTTCAAATAGTGTGTTGGCGGTTGAAACTGGGGTTGTGATAAATGAAATTATGGTCGGTTCAACGACTGATACTAAAATGGAGTTTATTGAGCTTTATAATAATTCAGATGCAGATATTAATTTAACTGATTATAGTTTAAAAAAGAAAAATAGTACCGGTGCTGAAAGTAATCTTGTTGCAAAATCAAGTTTTACTGGAAACATTCTGGCTCATAATTATTTTTTAATTACACCACCTGAACATGTTGAGTATTTTAATGCGGAATTAGTTTATTCTGGTGCTTCGTATTCGATTACTGCAGACAATACTGTTTTGCTTTACAAAAATGATGTTTTGGTGGACAAAGTTGGTTATGGTACGGCTTTTGATTTTGAATTATTTCCTGTAATTAGTTTTAATAATAGTGAAAGCATAGAAAGGGTTAGTATTGGCAATGATTCAGATAATAATCAATCTGATTTTATAGTTAATCTTAATCCTAGTCCGAAAGGCAGAGTTCTTTTTATTTGCGGAAATGGGATAAAAGAAACCGGCGAAGGGTGTGACGATGGGAATTTAATTAATAGTGATGGTTGTGATGCTCAATGCAAAATTGAAAGCAGTTCTGAAGAAAATAATTCTGGAATTGTGATTAATGAATTTGTTTCTGATCCTGAAATTGGGAGCGAGTGGATTGAATTATATAATTTTTCTGATGTTGAAATTGATTTGACTGGTTGGACGCTTTCAGATGGTGCTAGTGTGTTTAAAACTTTTGGCGAGTATGATTCAGTGGCTGGAAAAAATTTTTTTGTTTATGAATTAGCGTCAAATAAACTAAATAATCTCGGCGATATTATAATTTTGAAAAATTCAGACGGAATAATTATTGATCAAGTAACTTATGGCAACTGGAATGATGGTGATTTAACTAATAATGCCACTAAAGCCACTGATCCTAATGCGACCGCCCGAAAAATTGATGGCAGTGATACTGGTGTTGATAATGTTGATTTTGCGGTGACGGCGAGCCTGACGCCTGGCGAACCAAATGAAATTGAAGCCCCGCCGTCAACTTCGACTGGCGGAAGTCGCACAACAATTATTATTGAAACACCAGCTGAAATGGCCGAAGTTGAAAATATTACAAACTATAACCCGAGTGATTTAGTAATTAATGAACTTGTGAGCGACCCGACTGATGGCGAAAATGAGTGGATTGAAATTTATAACAACACCTCAAATCAAATTAGTTTGGATGACTGGACAATTGAAGACGGCTCGGAGGCGGTTTCAAATTTGACCGGCAATATTTCAGCTAAAGGTTTTTATGTGCTTGAAAAACCAAAAGGTAGTTTGAATAATGGCGGAGATTTAGTGATTTTGAAAGCGCCTGACGGTGAAATTATTGATCAAATAACTTATGGAAATTGGGACGATGACGATTTGACCAATAACGCTCCCGCGGTCGGCGACCCGAAATCATTGGCGCGCAAAGTCGATGGTAGTGATAGTAATAATGACTTTAATGATTTTATTAGTGCATCTCCAACCAAAGGTCTAGCTAATAAAATTAGTGAGGTTATTAAAATTAGTTCTAGCGTCAGGCTGAACGAAATTTTGCCTAATCCAAAAGGCGACGACACCGAAACTGAATTTATTGAGCTCTATAATTTTAGTGACCAAGAAGTTGACTTGAGTGGTTGGAAACTTGGTGACAGTAGCACCAAAAGATATACGATTGGTGAAAATACAAAAATCAAATCCGACGAGTATTTGGTTTTTTATCGAGCTCAAACCGGCATTGCCTTGAATAATAGTGGTCAAGAAAAAGTGATTTTGCTAACACCTGACGGACAAGAAATTGATTCGGCTCAATACTCTGGTAGTGTCAAAGAAGATTCTTCGTATTCATTTTTTGAAAACGCCTGGCAATGGACGATGGTGGCAACAGCCGAAAAGAAAAATGTGTTAAATAAATTAACCGAAAATCCGAAAGCGACGATTGATGGACCCGAAGAAATTGTAGTTGAAACCGAAGTGACTTTTGATGCCTCAGATTCTAACGATCCGCTTGGTAGTAAACTTGAATATCAATGGAAACTTGGCAGTGAAATTGTTGGTAAAGAAAGCATTTTAAAACATATCTTTGATAAAGTTGGGCAATATCAGTTAACGCTCGAAGTTAAAAATGCCGAGGGTTTGATTGGTCAAACCGAATTAAAAATCGACGTCGTTGATGATTTTGGTGAAAGTTTAGCTTTAGAAAATAAGGCAACTGAAAGCGGAGATATTTATCTGAGTGAAATTTTACCTAATCCTGTTGGGTCAGATACCGAAGGTGAGTGGATCGAAATTTGTGCAACCATAGATACAGATTTAAAAGATTTTAAGCTCGACGATATTGAGGGTGGAAGTCCGCCATATTTAATCAAAGACACAACACCAATTAAGGCTGGGCAATGTTTGGTTTTTGAGCGACCAATAACTGGCTTGGCACTCAATAATACTAATGAAAGTGTGCGCCTAATTGATCCGACCGGAAAAATTATTGAAGAAATTAAATATGAAAAATCTCAAGAGGGGGCATCTTTTGCGGTTGATTCGAGCGGGTCTTGGTATTGGACCAAGCAAATCAGTAAGGGCGAAATAAATCCGCTAAACGCCGAAATAATTTCAACTGAAACGGCTGGAATAAACAACGGAGTTATAAATAAAGTTGCTTTGGCAGAAGTTAAAAATTTACCCAACGAGAGTCTGGTTCAAGTCGAGGGTTTAGTGGCTGTCGAGCCCGGAATTTTAGGCAGTCAGTTGTTTTATCTGGCGGGCTCAGGGATTCAAATTTATATGTATAACAAGGAATTTCCTGACCTAGCTTTGGGAGATTATATTGAAGTGACAGGACTTTTGACCGAAAGTGGCGGTGAGCGACGAATTAAGCTTAAACAAAAAGACGATATTATAATTCTTGAAAAACAGCGACAAATTCCCGAACCGCACGTGGTGACCATCGACCAAATTGATGAAAGTTTTGAGGGTGCGTTAATTATTTTTGAGGGCAATTTAATTGAAAAAAGTGGCTCGAGTTTATTTGTTGACGATGGAACCGAAGAAATTAAAGTTTATCTCAAAACTTCGGCCGGAATAACTTTGCCGAAATTGACCGAAGGAACTCGGCTGAAAATAACTGGGATTCTTAGTGAAACAAAAAATGGCTATCAGGTTTTACCACGCTATGCCGATGATATTCAGATTTTGTCTGACGGAGCGGCCGATGTTTCGGGCGATATTGGTAAAATTGCCGAAGTTGCTACTAATCAAAGACAAGAAGATATGATAAAATACTTAATAATTACAATTGTTATTTTGATGACAGCATTGATAACTAGTATGCTAAATAATCGTTTGGCGCGGAAAAAGGATCTTTCCATTGACAGATAAGGCGTTTTGGTTTAATATTTGAGAATGTAAATTTGATAATCATTAGTAAAAAACATATGTCAGACGAAAAAAACAAGACAACTGAAGAGGGGGAAGAAAAGATTGAAGAAGTAGTTGCTGAAACTGCTGATAATTCTGTTATTGCAGAAGAGCCAAAAGTTGAAGAAATCGAAGCTGTCGAAGAACCAAAAGAAGACGACGGAGTTACAGTTGAAGAAGTTGCCAAAGAAGACTGGAAAACCAAGATTAAACCAGGGATGAATGTCAGAGTTCACCAAAAAATTAGAGAATTAAACGCTAAGGGTGAGCTGAAAGAGCGTGTCCAGGTTTTCGAAGGAATTGTTTTGGCCCATAAACATGGTCAAGAAGCCGGTGCAACCATTATGGTTCGTAAAGTTTCTGATGGTGTTGGTGTCGAAAAGATTTTTCCAATCAATTCCCCAAATCTAGTTAAGGTTGAAATTACCAAGATCAGCAAGATTAGACGTGCTAAATTATTCTTCTTGCGATTTAGAAGAAAGAAGGGTAAGAGACTTAAGGAAGAAAAATAAAGATCGTTCGCGATCTTTTTGGGCGGACGTGGCGGAACTGGTATACGCGCCAGCTTGAGGTGCTGGTGGTCGCAAGGCTGCGGAGGTTCAAATCCTCTCGTCCGCACCAGTTATTCTGTTGATTTTGGGCGGATATAGGGCGAATAGCTCAGCTGGTTAGAGCATCTCGTTTACATCGAGAGGGTCGGGGGTTCGAATCCCTTTTCGCCCACCATTTTTCGCTTTGTGACGAGTGAAACGAGTCATCAAAGTGAAAAATGCCCTCCGAAGCCTTGGCGTAGGACGGGCGAAACAACAGCAAAGCTTCAAATGGCACGCCATCTTTTAAAACAAAAATAAATTATTTTAAAATGTTTGGAAGAATTCTTTTGGGTCTAGTAATTATGGGGGTTGGTCTTTTAATATCTTTAAAGAGTAACGCCTTTCTAAATTTTTTTGGACCGATAGGTTGGGCAGAAAAATTTTTTAGTCATGGGTCGAGCACTGGTTATAAGTTTTTAGGAATAATTGTCTTTTTTATAGGTTTATTTGTTGCCACCAACTTAATGAATAGTATTTTGATGAGTATTTTTGGTGGGATGATGGGCGTTAATTAGTTTAATTAATTTTTAGGGCCCTTAGCTCATCTGGTAGAGCACCTGCTTTGCATGCAGGGGGTGGCAGGTTCGAGTCCTGTAGGGTCCACCAAAATTAAATTAATAAGCCGCGGTAGCTCAGTGGTAGAGCAAAGGATTGAAAATCCTTGTGTCGTCAGTTCGATCCTGACTCGCGGCACCAGTTAAAATTATTCAGCCATAGTTTATATAGTCCGACGGGGATTAGCGCAGATGGCTAGCGCGCCTGCTTTGGGAGCAGGAGGTCGCGAGTTCGAGTCTCGCATCCCCGACCATTTGATTTTATTTGTCAGTTGATCTAATAGTAACGATTTTAATACGTAGTTTTTGCGGGTATTGTATAATGGCTATTACCTCAGCTTTCCAAGCTGATGACGGGGGTTCGATTCCCCCTACCCGCTCCATCGAGCTTAGCTCGATTTTTAAATCGAGGTAAGCGAAGATGTGCCGAGCTGAGCTCGGCTACGTGGTAATTTTGTAGGGTTATTTTTTTGTCTTTATGTTTTGGTTTATTTATTATTTTAATATATATCACCGTAGGTGATTTTTTTTGTTTTTATGTACTATGTTTATGTTTTGTTTAGCCTTAAAGACAGAAAGCTTTATGTTGGGTCTACTCAAAATTTAGTTAGAAGAATAAAACAGCACAAGAATGGCGAAGTAAAATCAACAACAAACAGAAGACCGTTAAGTCTAATACATTATGAAGCTTACTTACAAAAAACTGACGCAGAAAGAAGAGAAAAATATTTTAAGGGTGGTAATGGTAGGGCGGATTTAAAAATTCAGCTTAAAGATTGTCTTACTATTTTGAAATATAAATATTTATAAAAAGTGTTTCTTTAAAAAGTGCTTTTTTGTTACCCAAATATTGATAAAAAAATAAAACTTATCAACTTTTTAGCTCTTGTTTTTGTTACAAAAAGGATTATTATAAAAAGAAAGAAGTTTTATTTTAGAAAATGTTCCCATTGCTCGGGTTTGTTTTTTGAATTGTTTTTATGCTCAATTTATACGCTAAAATTTTTTCTACACCAAAAAAAATAATTAAAACCAAAGATTTACAAGAAAAAGATGTTTTGGTTATTGGTAAGGAATTAAATAAAAAAATAAAAAAGCTATTTAGGGGTTCTCTAGCGATCAGAGAACTTGATGCTGGCTCAGACAATGCTGTTGAGCAGGAATTAGTAGCTTTATCAAATGCTTATTATGATGCCGAGAGATTTGGGATTCATTTTGTGGCATCTCCGAGACACGCCGATATGTTGATTGTGACCGGCGTTGTCTCGCGAAATATGCAGCAAGCCGTTTTACGAACTTACGAAGCAACTCCGAACCCAAAAATTATTGTTGCTGTCGGCGATGAAGCAATTGATGGCGGGATTTTTAGAGATTCTTATGCTGTTGTTGGTGAAGTCAATAAAGTTATTCCCGTTGATTATGGAATTCCTGGTAATCCACCAAGCCCACTGGTTATTTTGCAGGCGTTGTTGCGAATTTTAAATGATTTAGATAAAAAGAAATAATTTTTTATGAATAGTAGTTTAACTCAAATCTTATTTTTTTATGCCTTAGTGTTACCTTTGGTTGGGGCGCTGGTGGCGGTTTGTCTTGGCGGAAAACCAACTTTGGCTAGAATCATGGGCTGTGCCTTTGCGGTGGCGGGTTCTTTGTTTGGTTTA
>JBAYNP010000017.1:0-12064 GCA_041678785.1 Patescibacteria group bacterium
ATCATATTGTGGCCAGTCGGTTTTGAAAATACTTTCGGTTCCCGAGCGGGATTGAGAAGTTGCACCCAAAATTTCCCACATTTCTTCACTAATATGTGGTGCCATCGGTGCTAGTAATTTAACCAAAGTTTGTTGATGAATTTTTTCGATTTCAACTCCTTCACTTTCTAATTTTCTAAGTTCGTTCACGTATTGCATCAGCGAACTAACCGCGGTATTAAATTTCAAAGCTTCGAGATCTTGACTGACTTTTTGAATTGTCTTGTGACGAATTTTTTCGAGCTCATTTTTTCGATCCGAAATTTGTTTCTCGTCTAATTTAGTTTCTTTAACTTCTGAGGTATGGACGATATCCCAAACTTTTTCTAGGAAACGATACACGCCGATCACACCTTGATCATTCCACTCGGCATCTTGTTCGGCTGGACCAAAAAACAATTCATAAACTCTCAAAGTGTCCGCCCCATATTTATCATAAAAATCATTTAGCCCAACGACATTGCCAACTGATTTACTCATCTTGGCACCTTTGTAATAGACCATGCCTTGATTAAACAACTTCAAAAATGGCTCTTCAAATTCGACTAAACCCAAGTCAAACATGACTTTGGTAAAAAATCTGGCATAGAGTAAATGTAAAATCGCATGCTCGACTCCACCGACATACAAGTCAACTGGAAGCCAGTGAGCAACTTTTTTCTTATCAAAAATTTTCTTGTCGTTTTTTGAATCGGCATAACGATTAAAATACCACGAGGAACACACCCATTGTGAAATCGTGTCAGTCTCACGCTTGGCTGGACCACCACAAACTGGGCAAGTTGTATTTACAAATGAGTCGACTTTGGCCAATGGCGATTCACCATTGCCCGTCGGCTGATAATCTTCGACATCGGGCAAAGTTACTGGCAAATCTTTTTCTGGGACAACTACTTCACCACATTTTTCACAATAAACAATTGGAATCGGGGCACCCCAATATCTTTGTCGCGAAACTAGCCAGTCTCGCAAATGATAATTTTTGGTTCCATTGCCCAAGCCTTTTTCTTCGAGCCACTTAGTAATTTCTTCGCGTGCTCTGGCTGAAGACAATCCTGAAAATTGAGCTGAGCTAATCAAAATTCCATCATCAGGATAAGCCCCTTTTTCCATTTTTGATTTACCGTCTTCGGGAACAATCACTTCGATAATCTCCAAGCCATATTTTTCAGCAAAAGCATAATCGCGATCATCGTGAGCTGGGACCGCCATAATCGCCCCGGTACCATAATCTGTCAGGACGTAATCGCCAATCCACAAAGAAACTTTGTTGCCATTGACTGGGTTGATGGCGTATGAACCAGTAAAAACGCCCGTTTTTTCTCGGTCTTGATTTTTGCGATCAGTGTCGGCCATTTCACGACTTTTTTGGACATATTCATTGACGGCATCTCGCTGTTCTTCAGTTGTAATATATGAAACCAAAGGATGCTCTGGCGACAAAACCGCATAGGTAATTCCAAAAATAGTATCGACTCGGGTCGTGAAAACTTTCAAGCGAACCGTATCAGCTTCGTCGCTGGCTTCAATATAATCTGAGGTCACATTTTTAACTTCGCTCGCCTGTAATTTATGAGTTTCACCTTTATAAACTTCCATCGAAAATTCGGTCCCATAACTGCGACCAATCCAATTCCGTTGCATGGTTTTGACTTTTTCTGGCCAATCCAATTGGTCTAAGTCATTGAGCAAGCGATCAGCATAATCGGTAATTTTGAAAAACCACTGGGTCAACATTTTCTTGGAAACTTCGGTACCACAACGTTCGCATTTGCCATCGACAACTTCTTCGTTTGACAGGCCAGCTTTACAGCTTGGACACCAATTGACTGGCGCTTGTTTTTTGTAAGCCAAACCTTTTTCATAAAATTTAGTAAAGAGCCATTGTGTCCATTTATAATATTCGAAATTACTGGTGATCACTTCACGATCCCAGTCATACATCAAGCCAGCACGATTCAAATCGCGACGGAAATTAGTAATATTTTCTTTGATGCTTTTTTGAGGAGCGACATTGGTCTTGATCGCATAGTTTTCGGCTGGTAAACCGAAAGCGTCAAAACCAATTGGATGCAAGACGCATTTGCCTTCCATTTTTTTCTTGCGGGAAATAACATCAGAATAAGTATAGCCTCGCATATGACCGACATGTAAACCAGCCCCAGAAGGATAAGGAAACATATCGAGACAATAATACTTGCCGTTTTTGGACTTTTCGTCGGTTTTGTGGTCCCCGCGTTCCTGCCAAATTTTTTGCCATTTAGCCTCAATTTCTTGAGGATTATAGCCGTTGATTTCTTTTTGTGATTGATCAGTATCCATAATTTATGTTATTAATATCACCATAAATCCTAGCACTAATAGCCGTTAAAGACAAGACAAAAGGGCACCGTTAAGTGCCCCTTAATTTATTCCTCCTTATTTTTTCACAGGAGATCACCGAATTTCAGTGGTCCGCCAGGATACAAATTAGAAGATATAAACTCTTGAGGTTGTGCACGCACAACCTCGTTATTATTAAGATTGGAAAGACCAAAAAACTGATCCCAAACAGACTCAAAACGTTTTCCTTTTCCCACTAAAGGGAAAAATCGATCCAAAATAAACTTTTTCACATTCTCTCCTTTTTATGTGATTCTAACACTGATGATGGTTTTGGACAAGATGCGAAGGGAAAATTTTATAAAAAAATCCCCCAATTCGGTCCCCGAGTCTGTCTCCGCCCAAGGCGGATCCGCCTCGGGCGGAGAGGGGTCGTGTTCAAAACGATTATCAAAAATTTACCCTTCGACTCCCTGCCTACCGGACAGGCAGGCGCTCAGGGACCGGTTTTAATTTTGTTTTTCTAATCGCAACATTGCTTTTAATTAAACATGGTTGTAGAGACGTCGATTTACCTGCCCGCAGTGCTACAGCGTTGCAGGCGGGTCGCCGTCTCTAAAAGTTTTGCCTGTATAAAAAGACGCGATGAATCGCGTCTCTACGGTGCGTTGATTTTTTCCCATTATATATCAACAATTTATGCCTTGATTTTTATTTATCTAATTTTAAACACAAATCGTTTTTTATTTGAAAGCGACAATAATCATTATCGCTTTCAAACAAAAAACGTTCAACCCTCCGACATTGCCCCCAACCCCCAAATATGCTATGATGTTGAGGATATTATTTGCTTATCTTGTTCATCAAAACAAACAGAAATCAAACAATATCAACCCATTGTTTTAGAAAATTTCATTTTCGACTTGGCCAGATTCTATCGGAAATTGGTCACTTGAAAATGATCAACGGAGAAAAATTTTATTTCTCGTTTCAAACAAAAAATATTAGTTCCTGGGGGATTAAAGCTCTTTAATCTCTTTTCTTGGTTAAGAAAAATCGTGGTTTTTCTTTTTTTGTTTATCCAAAAAATACTGCTTGGCCTCTACAAATTACTCATCAAGCCTTTCTTTTTCAATAGCTATCTCGCAAATCTGAAAGATAAAAAATTCGAAACCTCAACCGTCGAAAACTCGGATCACAAATTTATTCATTGGCTGACTAGCCGCAACAATTTACCGCTGGTAGTTATTTTGCTCGGACTTCTGGTAACGACCAGCAATATTCAAGCTCGCGACAAAGGCCAATCTGACCCATCAGCCAACACTCTTCTTTTTCAAATGCTCGGCAATGAAGACGCTGAAATTATCGAAGAAACTTCGATGCTGGTCGGCGCTCAACAAAACCTAGCCATCGAAGACACTGCCAATTTATCTTTGCGAGCTGATCAGAATCTGGCTCTTGGCTCGGATAATACCGAAACCGTCGAACAGCTCGAGGTTTTACTCCCAAATCAAGAAGTCGGCGCTATTATTCAGCCAACTATTTCTAGTACTGGTCAAGCTTCGCGCACCGAAATTATCGAATACAAAGTTGAAAACGGCGACGTCCTCGGCTCGATTGCTGAAAAATTTGGCATCAGTGTCTCCACGCTTCTCTGGGAAAACAATTTATCTAGTAATTCACTGATCAAACCCGGTCAAACTTTGACCATCCTACCAACGACTGGATTAACTTATAAAATCAAAAGCGGTGATACTCTCTCAAAAATCGCCAAAACTTATGGTGCTGACGAAGAAAAGATCATCGAATTTAATAATCTCGAAGATTCGACCGATATCAAGGCTGGCCAGACCCTAATTCTTCCAAATGGCAAAAAACCAGCTCCGGTCTATACCGCTCCGACCTATGCCAGCTATAATCAACAAACAACTTATTCCGGCAACGTCGAAGATCAAGAACTGTATAACCAAAGTGTTTATGCCCGACCAACCTCGGCTTATGGTAGCCATCGCTTCCCATGGGGTCAATGTACTTGGTATGTCGCCCAAAGACGCTATGTTCCCTGGTCAGGCAATGCTAAAAATTGGATTGCTAATGCTCGTGCTTATGGCTATCAAATTGGTAGCTCACCAAAAGCTGGCGCCATTATTGTTACTCGTGAAAGTTGGTATGGCCACGTCGGCTATGTCGAATCGGTCGGTAGTGGCACCGTCACCTTCGCCG
Source organism: Patescibacteria group bacterium (assembly GCA_041678785.1). Taxonomy (GTDB): domain Bacteria; phylum Patescibacteriota; class Patescibacteriia; order UBA2591; family JBAYNP01; genus JBAYNP01. Next base: position 4,585 of record JBAYNP010000017.1, read on the forward strand.
AATCGAATTATAAAGGTTTGGGTGTTATCACTCGCCGTACTCTAAAAGTTAATGATAGCCGTATTTTGGGATATATTTATTAATAAAAAATGCCCCGGCTTCATAGCCTGGGCATCCAGTCAAACCACTGTGGTTTCTTTTCTAGTTTCTGGCAAAAAATACCAGTAGCTAGAACAATAAAAGATAAAGCGATTGGAATCAAACAATGATTAAACATTTTACATCCTCCTTTTATGTGTTTTTGCATCATTTAAGATAGCTATTGCTAATCCTAACAAGACTAAAATCCCAGCTCGCATACACAAAACAATCATTTTTTCTCCCAAATTTTAAAATTAACCTTCCACAACAAGATTATAGTATATATTTTATTTTTTTAAATGTCAAGAGTTAAATGCCATTTTCAACTCTTCAAAATTCTTTACTTCAATCAATTTCTCTCGCAATTCCTTCGCATTCGGCTGACCTTTGACATACCACAGCAGATGCTTGCGAAATTCAAGAAAGTTTAGTTTGTATTTTTCAACCAAGTTGGCATGCTGGAGAATGATTTTTTTGATTTCTGGCCAGCTTTTTGGTTTGATCGCTTTATTTTCTAGGCTCAATCTGATATCTTCGAATAGCCACGGCTCACCCCATATCCCTCGGGCTAAACCTAAGCCGTCAGCTCCACTGTTTTCTAGGGCTAATTTTGCTTTAGTAACCGAATCGATCCCGCCATTGGCCAGGATGACACCATCAAAAATTTGGCGGATCTTTTTTAGCTGGCTCCAATCAGGCTCACCCGAAAATTCTTTTTCGTAACTGCGACCATGAAGCATAATAGCGTTTACTAGGCCGGTCCCTGAGCGGAGTCCCCGCCCGAGGCGGGTCCGCCTAGGGCGGAGAAGATTCGTCTTATTCCAAAATAACGGTTTTAACTTGTTAACCAAATCCGCTGCCGTCACCTTACCTTTACTATTTCTAATTTTGATTGAAACGGGCAACTTAGTATTTTGACAGACCGCTTCCACGATTTTATAAGCACGATCGAGGTCATCCATCAGGGCGACTCCCGAAAAATTTTTGACAACTTTTTTGGCGGGACAGCCAAAATTGATATCGACACCATCGAAGCCAGCCAACTCAACAATCTTGACTGCTTTAGCAAAATGTTCGGGCTCAAAACCAAACAACTGACAAACCACTGGCTTTTCTGCTTTGGCGGTTTTTAAAAAATCACTCGTTTTGTCATCATTATAAAACAAACCTGCCGCCGACACCATTTCGGTATAGACCACATCAGCTCCAAATTTCTTGCACATCAGCCGGAAAGTAATGTCGGTCGAACCCGCCATTGGCGCTAAAGCTAAAATAGGCTTATTTATATTTTGTAATTCTTGCCAAAAATTATGTTTCATTTTTAAATTTTTATAACTATTGATACTGTTTACTCTACAAAAATTTTAGATTATTGACAATGACCTTCTGACTTGATATACTGAGGGGTGTTTATTTCTAAGGCTAATTGATAAAAATGGAAAATGAAAATTTGGAACAAATAAAAGCTCAGCGTGAAATTTATCGCCACAAAGCTTTCAAAATGATGCTTGAAATTGGATTTATTATCGCTTTGCCAGCATTTGGAGCTTACTTTTTAGGAAAATATTTTGGCTTTAATGAACCAGGAAATTCATTGAAACTTACTTTATTACTTTTTGCAGCGTTTATTCTCTCTTGGTCAATTATTATTTATAAATACAATAGATTCAATCGCAAAATGAAAGAAATCGATATTAAAATAAAAAACCTTAATTCAAAAGATCAACTCTAATAAAAATGTCCTGGATTCAAGTCGCCGCCGAAAAACCTAGCGTAGCCCCTACCACCCTTTTTAATATTGGACCAATGCCTGTTACTGATTCAATGATGACTGTTTGGTTAATTTTGATTATTGTTATACTTTTTTGTGTCGTTTTAAATAAAAAAATAAGCCTGTTTCCCAAAACATTTCAAAATATTGTTGAGGTAGTTTATGAGATGCTCGAAAACCTCCTCAACCAAATAACTTCGAGTAAATTTTATACTGCAAAATTATTTCCCTTAATTGCTTCACTAATAATTTTTATTGCTCTTTCGAATTTAATCGGCACGTTTATTCCGTTTTTGGGCAGTTTTTCGTTCGCAGGAAAATCTATTTTCCGATCACCAACTAGCGATTTTAATACCACTGTCGCCTTAGCACTTTCAATGATTCTTTTGATTCAATTTCAAAGTATTTATCGGTTTGGCATTTTAAAACACTTGTCAAATTATTTTAAGTTTCATGAAATCATCGGTGGGTTTAAGAACGGAATCGGTGAGGGGTTTTTGGGAATCATTAACTTTGGAATTGGGTTGCTTGATATTATTTCTGAGGTTGCCCGCGTAATTTCATTATCAATGCGTCTGTTCGGCAACATGTTTGCTGGAGAAATGTTGGCTGTTGTTCTTTTGGGTGGTTTTGCTTATGTTTTGCCAGCCACCTGGATGACGATGAGTATTTTGTCGGGATTCATTCAGGCAATGGTTTTTGGTTCATTAACTGCGGCTTATTATATGTTGGCTATGGGTGGCGAAGAACCTAGGGAAATAAAAGAATAATTTATATTTAATAATAATTAATTTTAAAACTATGGATCCAGAAGTTGCAAGATTACTCGCCAAAGGAATTTGCACCACCTCAATGTGGGGCTCAGCTATCGGTGAAGGTTATTTGATCGGTAAAGCTCTCGAAGCTATTGGTCGCAATCCAGAAATGGAAGGCAGTATCTTTTCAAAAATGATTATCGGCGTCGCTATGGCTGAATCAACCGCCATCTACGCTTTTGTTGCTTTCTTCATTATCTAGATTTTTATTTTCCCTTTTATTTTTTTAATAGAAGGGAACAAAAAATTTAGATTAAATAAATAATATACAAAAATATGTCGGAAATATTAGCTAGTTTGGGTTTTGATTGGAGGGTGGCTCTTGCTAATTTGGTCAATTTTTTAATCATCCTCTTTATTTTAAAAAAATTTGCCTTTGAACCTATTAAAAAAACATTGACCGAACGTCAGAATAAAATTGAACGAGGTCTTGAAGATGCTCAGAGAGCTGCCAGTGAATTACAAACCGCCGAAATTAGTCGCGATAAAACTTTGATTGAGGCTCGTGTCGAAGCTAATAAAATTATTTCCGAAGCTGTCAGCACTTCCACTAAAATTATCACCGAAGCCAAACAAATGACCGATGAAAAGCAAAAAGAAATTATCACTCGAGCCAAAGAAGTTATCGAAAGTGAAAAACAAAAAATGCTTGTCGAAGTCCGCGAAGATGTCATCAAGACTGTGATTTTAGCGACTGAAAAATTGATTGGCAAAAAACTTGATTCCGCCGATGACCAAAAAATTATCAAAGAATTACTCAAATAAATCATGAAATATTCTGCTCAAAAATTAGCTCTTGCTTTATACGAATTAAACCAAGACTCAAAAAATAAAAATTTGGTCGCTAATTTTTTGGACTTTTGTGAAACCAAAAATTTGAATTATCTTTTGCCAAATATTTTGAAGCATTATCAAAAAATAATCGCTCAAAACGAAATCCAAAAAACCGTTTTTATCAAATCGAATTATCCTCTTTCCAAAAATATCGTTTCTAAGGTGCAAACCATTGTCGGGGCTGAAAAAAATTCTGAAACCAATCTTTCTGAAAGCAAAGGACTTCTTGGTGGCTTTATTGCTCAATATCAAAATAAAATTTTTGATGCCAGTTTGAAAAATCAACTCGAAAAATTAAAAAATAAATTAATTAATAATAGTTAAATAATATGAGTGTCGATAAAATAGTCGATAGACTAAAAAAACAAATTAGTGATTTTCAAGCCGAGGTTGAAATCAGCGAAACTGGCAAAGTCCTCGAAATTGGTGATGGAATTTGTCGCTTGAGTGGTTTGGATAAATGCCAATCGTCTGAAATGCTTTTGTTTCCCGGTGATGCCATCGGTCTAGCCCTAAACCTCGAAGAAGATACGGTCGGAGCAGTTATTCTAGGAAAATATGACCATATCAAGGAAGGCGACCTCGTCAAACGCACTGGCAAAGTGCTTTCGATTCCAGTTAGCTCAGAAATGATCGGCCGAGTTATCAATCCGCTTGGTCAAACTATCGACGGTAAGGGCGAAATTAAAACCAAAGAAACTTCGCCAATTGAAAAAATTGCTCCAGGGGTAATGCAACGCCAACCAGTCAATCAACCTGTCCAAACCGGGATTAAAGCCATTGACTCAATGATTCCGATCGGTCGTGGTCAACGTGAATTGATTATTGGTGATCGCCAAACTGGTAAAACCGCCATCGCTATCGACACCATCCTCAATCAAAAAGGTCAGAATTTGAAATGTATCTATGTCGCTATCGGTCAGAAACAATCCAAGATTGCCATGATCAAACAAAAGCTCGAAGCCGGCGGCGCTATGGATTATACGACGATCGTTTTTGCGGGCGCTTCTGAATCGGCAGCTCTCTCATATCTTGCTCCTTATACCGGCGTCACTTTGGCTGAATATTTTATGGATAAAGGTGAAGATGTTTTGGTCGTCTATGATGACTTGTCAAAACACGCCTGGGCTTATCGTGAAATCTCACTTTTACTCCGTCGTCCACCAGGTCGCGAAGCTTATCCAGGTGATATTTTTTATCTCCACTCTCGTTTACTCGAACGCGCTTGCCGTCGCAATGAAGAATTTGGCGGTGGCTCAATTACAGCTTTGCCAATTATTGAAACTCAGGCTGGTGATGTCTCGGCTTATATTCCAACCAATGTAATTTCAATCACCGATGGTCAGATTTTCTTGGATTCAGGTTTGTTTAATAAAGGTATTCGACCAGCGCTTGAAATCGGAATCTCAGTCTCACGTGTCGGTAGCTCCGCTCAAATCAAATCAATGAAAAAAGTTGCTGGTAAATTGAAATTAGCCATGGCTCAATATTGGGAACTCGAAGCTTTCGCTCAATTCGCCAGCGACCTCGATGTCGAGACTAAAAAAACTCTCGAACGTGGCAAACGTATCGTCGAGCTTTTGAAACAACCTCAATATTCACCAGTCTCAGTCGCTCATCAAGTCGCCTCGATTTATGCGGTCAATAATGGTTTTGTGGACGAAGTGGCTGTCGGAAATTTACTAGCTTGGGAAAAAGATTTTTATAAATTTTTGGACATTAGTAAACCAGATTTACAAAAAACTTTAGTTGAAAAATGGGATGATGTCGTCGAAAAAGAACTTTCCAAAGCTATCGAAGAATTCAAAGCTAAAAAATAATTATGGGTGCCAATACCAAAGCTATCAAAAACAGAATCCGCTCGGTCAAGAATACCAAAAAAATTACCAAAGCCATGGAATTGGTTTCGGCTTCAAAAATGCGCAAAGCGATCGAAGCTTCGACCAGCAGTCGCACCTATGCCGAGCACGCTTGGAATTTGTTGACCAATTTGGCCAATGAAAAAAATCTCGAGCATCCACTTTTGAATAAACCTGATTCGGATAAAATTTTACTGATTGCAGTCGCTTCCAATCGTGGCCTCTGCGGTGGCTATAATGTCAATTTGATAAAAACTGTTTGTGAATTTATTGCTCAACAAAAAAACAAACAAATCGAATTGATTATTGTCGGCCGTCGCGGTGAAATTATCGCTAAACGAACCCAGAGTAAAGTTCTGGCCAGTTTCATTGAATTCGGCGACAATCTCCAGTCCGAAGAAATCGGTGGTTTGACCAATTTGGTTTTAAGCGAATTCAGTCAAGGTAAATATGCTCAAGTTCTTTTGGCCTACACTGATTTTATTTCGAGTATTCAATATGAACCAAAAATAAAACCGATTCTGCCAATTTCAAAAGAAAACGTCGCCAATCTTTTGGCTGAACAAAAAAAAGATGAGCGAGAAGTCGGCGGAGCACGAGCCTTACTTACTTTTGAACCAACGCAGGAACGTGTGCTCGAATTAGTTTTGCCACGCCTGACCGAAGTCCAGATTTATCAAGCCATCCTCGAAGCTAATGCTAGTGAACACAGTGCCCGCATGTTGGCCATGAAAAACGCCAGCGATAGTGCTAGCGAAATTGTCCAAGATTTGACCATGTCCTACAATCGTGCCCGCCAAGCCAGTATTACTCAGGAAATTTCAGAAATTTCTGGTGGCGCCGAAGCCTTAGCTAATCAAAGTTAAAATAATTAAAAATAATTAATCAATATGAATACTGGAAAAATAACTCAGGTCATCGGTGGAGTCGTCGATGTTCGCTTTGACGAAAAACTCCCTGAAATCTATTCGGCTTTGAAAATCAAAGTCGGCCAAAATGAAATAATTCTCGAAACCGAACAACATATCGGCTCGAATCAAGTTCGCGCTCTCGTCATGGGTCCAGCCGAAGGAATTGAACGTGGTCAAGAAGTCATCGATACTGGCAAACCAATTTCGGTTCCAGTCGGACAAGAAGTTTTGGGCAGAATGTTTAATGCTCTCGGCGAACCAATCGATGGTCTTGGTGAACTTGATAAAACTGTCAAAACTTCACCAATTCATCGCTCAGCTCCGAAGTTTGTCGATCAGACTACCGAACAAGAGGTGCTCGAAACCGGAATTAAAGTCGTCGATCTTTTCTGTCCATTTTTGAAAGGTGGTAAGATTGGTCTTTTTGGTGGCGCTGGTGTCGGCAAAACCGTTTTGATTCAAGAACTAATCCGCAATGTCGCTCAAGAACTTGGTGGCTATTCGATGTTTGCTGGTGTCGGCGAACGTAGTCGTGAAGGCAATGATTTATATCGCGAAATGAAAGAATCTGGCGTTTTGGAAAAAACCGCCCTCGTCTTTGGCCAGATGAACGAACCTCCTGGTATTCGTGCTCGGGTAGCCTTATCGGCATTAACCATGGCCGAAAATTTCCGCGATGAACAAGGTAAGGATTTGTTACTTTTTATTGACAATATTTTTCGTTTTACCCAGGCTGGTTCCGAAGTTTCGGCGCTCCTTGGTCGAATGCCATCCGCCGTTGGTTATCAGCCAAACTTGGCGACTGAAATGGGTGCTTTGCAAGAACGTATTACTTCGACCACCAAAGGCTCAATCACTTCTGTCCAAGCTATCTATGTGCCTGCCGATGATTTGACCGATCCTGCTCCAGCAACAACCTTCGCTCATTTGGATTCAACGATTGTGCTTTCACGTCAGCTTTCAGCTTTGGGAATTTACCCAGCTGTCGATCCGCTAGAATCGAATTCAACAATTCTTGATCCTAATATTGTCGGCGAAGAACACTACAAAGTCGCCCGAGAAACTCAGAGAATTTTGCAACGCTATAAAGATTTGCAAGATATCATCGCCATTCTCGGTATGGACGAATTGAGCGAAGATGATAAATTGACGGTCTCGCGTGCCAGAAAAATTCAAAAATTCCTGTCACAACCATTCTTTGTGGCGGAA
>JBAYNP010000018.1:0-12058 GCA_041678785.1 Patescibacteria group bacterium
GTTTTAAAACAAATTGATCAATCGATTCGAGATCGCGAGATTCAAATTTATTTACGCAACGAAGATTTGGAAAATAAAATTATCGAGCTGGGAATGGCAGGTAATGTCAAAAAAACTGACCAGGATTATTTGATGATCGTCAACACTAATATTGGCGGTGGAAAAACCGATGAAGTTATTTCACAAAATGTCTTTTTGAAAAGCGATGTCCAGAGCGATAATTCAATCATTAACACCTTAAAAATTACTCGCAAGCATAATGGAGTCGAAGGGGATTTGTTTACTGGTTTGAAAAACAAAGATTATTTAAGAATTTATGTGCCTCAAGGTGCGGTTTTGATAGAAACTTCAGGTTTTAGTGAAGTCGATAAAGCTGAATTTAAAAAACCAGTTGATTTTCTAAAAGCAGATGAAGATTTGGTCAAAGCTGAAAAAAATGAATATTATGCTGGTGATGGCACTAGAATTTATGAAGAAAGTGGCAAAACCGTTTTTGCTAATTGGCTCGATTTGGATCCTGGACAAACTCAAACCATAACCATTAAATATAAATTACCTTTTGATTTTAATTCAAACTATAATTTGTATCTCCAAAAACAATCAGGTAGTCGCGAGTTTGATTTTTTAACTACTCTAATGTTTAATGGCCAAAAAATTGAAAATTTAGGAAAATTAAATACAGATATTATTTGGCAACCAAATTCATTTTTGAAATAAAAATTTGTTATAAGTGTATGCAAAATAAACTAATCGAACAAAAATTAAAAAAGACGGTCGAGCAAATTAAAAAATTGCCTGCTTTTAAGTTTATTCCCAAACTGGTTAAAAAATATCCACAAGTTGGAATATATGCGGTCGGCGGTTATGTTCGCGATGCGATTATGGATCGTCGAGCCAAAGACGTTGATATTGTAATCAATCGAATTAATTTTAGTGACTTAGTCGATTTACTTTTGGAATACGGCAAAGTTATTTTTGATCTAGAACCAAAGACTGATTTGGCAAAATTAAATTCTAAAAAGCGACAGGAACTTTTGTCTAAAGGTTTTGGAGTTATCAAATTTATTCCTCGTGACAAAAAAGATTCGATTGATATTGCTTTGCCGAGAGTCGATATTCATGAAAAATCAGAAGTTCTAGTTGATGGGATTAAACGTGATGTTTTAGCTCAAGCCAATCCAGCGATGAAAATCGAAGATGATCTGGGTCGCAGAGATTTTACAGTCAATGCGATTGCCTTGGATTTGCGATCTGGAGAAATGATTGATACTTATGAGGGAGTCGGTGATATTTTGAATAAAAAACTAAAAGCGATTGGCAAACCCGAGCAGAGAATTCTCAAGGAAGATTTGTCGCGGGCTTTTCGAGGTTTGAGATTCGTGGTTCAGCTTGGTTTTGAAATTGATATAGAAACTCAAAAAGCGATCAAAAAAGCGTTTCAGCCGACAGCAAAAAATACCCGAGAAATTTATGAAAAAGAAGATAAAACGGTTTTGGAAAAATTAATTAGCAAAGAAAAACAAATTCGTGATGAATTTTTGATTGAGCTTAAATATAAGTTACCAAAAGTCTTGCAGGTTTTTTATGACAAACGAGTCGGAGTTGCTAAAACCGCAGTGGCAGTCGAAATTATTACCGAAGAATTTTGTAAATCTTTTGAAATTGATCCGCTGGAGACGTTGAAAATTTGGGAGGAATATGGGGTGTTAAAAATAATTTTGCCAGAAGTTTTGGCGATGCGAAGTGTTGTCCAACCAATTCAATATCATAGTGAAGGTGATGTCTATCAACACACGTTTTTAGCACTTAAATCAGCTTTAACCAAAGAAAAAAAAGTCGGCCTGAATTTAAAACTGGCAATTTTGTTGCACGACATTGGCAAGGTGGCGACAATTAAATTTGATCTCAAAGATAGCAATGGAATAAATTTTTATAAACACGATCAGGTGGGAGCTGAAATGGCCAAGAAAATTTTTGCTCGACTAAATTTTTCTAAGCAAATCAGTGAGCCAGTCGTTTGGGCAATAAAAAATCATATGCTGGCGATCAATGCCTTGAAAAATAATCTCAAAGATTCAACGCTGGAAAAATATTTTTTTGATGATGAAATTAAAGGAGACTTACTTCTGAAATTAATAAAATATGACGCTATGGCTTCGATTCCAGCTAGTGCCAAAGAATCAAACCTTGAAAGTTATCAGTATCTCGCTGGCCGAATCAAGAATTTAGCTAAACTTAAGGATAAAAATAATAAACTACCGTTACCACTAATAAACGGCGATGATTTGATTGCTTTGGGTCTAAAACCAAACGCCAAATTTAGCGAAATTTTGGATAAAATTAGAAATGCTCAGCTGAAAGGGGAGGTAAAGACAAAGAAAGAGGCGATAGAGATGGTGAAAAGTTTAAAATAAATAGGTCAAAATAGTGCGTGTGAATAAAATTTGAAAGCGCCCGCTTAAGACACTTGCGCTTCTGAGCAGGCGCTTTCAGTTTTTGGCAATATTCCAATATCTCGGGTGTTTAAAAATTACCCATTGACAAAATCAATGTTTTATAGTACGCTGGTAACCAGATTTAACATCTAGTGATTTGGGGAGTTGGTTGTAGATATCTTATCTACACAAGCATGGGCCAGCTCTCCAGTTCATTGGGTGTTATTTTTTTAAAAATTATTGACTCAAATCTTGACATATTATAAAATATAGTTATTATATGCTGATAAGTTTTGTCAATAAAAAACCGTCAGTTAGAATAGCGACCTGGATAGAAATAAAAATGTAGTCCATAAAAGGACAAAAAATCTCTCCTCACATTTTTTTTGACTGTCTTTTTATGTCGCGTATCTTAGCTGACGGTTTTTTGTTTTTTGACACATAAAATAATAAAAGATCGGTCCCTGAGCGGAGTCGAAGGGTCGTTTTTAGCACAACCTTCTTTTTACCCCTCGACTCCGCTCGGGGACCGAGATAAATTTTGTTTGACTAGTAAAAACAGTGATAATCTGATAGAATACTTGGAGTCATTCAAATTATAATGCTAAAGAAGATATTGCATAAGTTAAACAATTCGATCGCCGGTGGAGCAATTATTATTGCTGTTTTTTCGGTTTTAAGCCGTCTTTTAGGCTTGGTCCGTGATCGTTTTTTGGCTTCAAATTTTGGAGCGGGGGATGTGCTCGATGTTTATTATACAGCATTTAGATTACCAGATTTGGTTTTTAATACTTTGGTTTTAGGAGCCTTGTCGGTGGCATTTATTCCGGTGTTTTTGGAATATTGGCATAAAGACAAAGAAGAGGCTTGGAAAATTGCCAATTCGATTTTGAATGTTTTGCTAGTTATTATTTTGGTGATTGGTGGAATATTTTTTATTTTTACCAAAGAATTAGTAACCTACATCATTGCTCCAGGATTTGATTTTGCCAAGCAACAAATGACTATTGAGCTGACACGAATTATGTTGGCGAGTATTGTCTTTTTTACAGTCAGCAATATTTTTAGCAGTATTTTGAATTCGTTCAAAAGATTTATTGCTTACGGCTTGGCGCCAGTGATGTATAATCTGGGAATTATTTTTGGAATTGTCTGTTTGGTTCCGAAATTTGGTTATCAAGGCTTGGCTTATGGAGTTTTAGTCGGCTCAATTTTGCATTTATTGGTTCAGGTGCCGGCGGTTTTAAAAACTGGTTTTCGTTGGCGAATTGATTTTAAAATCAAACATCCGGCTGTTTTAAAAATGGGAATTTTGATGTTACCACGAACATTTGCTTTGGCGATTGGTCAGGTCAATAAATTAGTTATCACGATTATTGGTTCGACCTTAGCGGCAGGAACGATCGCTGTTTATAATCTAGCCGACAATCTTCAATCAGTCCCGACGGGAATTTTTGCAATTCCTCTGGCCGTGGCTTGTTTCCCGTATTTATCTGAGAGTGTGGCCAAAAACGATCAGAGCAATTTCGGAATTCATTTTTCGGTCACTTTCCGTCGAATTTTGTTTTTGATAATTCCGGCAACGGTGTTTGTCTTTCTGTTTCGAGCCCAGATTGTGCGCTTGATTTTAGGAACAGGACAATTTAGTTGGCAAGATACGCATTTGACTTTAGCAACTTTGGGATATTTTTCAGTCTCGCTTTTTGCTCAGGCCTTGATTCCGCTTTTGGCGCGTTCATTCTATGCTTTTCAAGACACTAAAACGCCAGTTTATATAAGCTTGATTTCGGTGTTTTTAAATATTGGCTTAGCGATTTGGTTAGGAAAGAGCTTTGGGGCTCCAGGCTTGGCTTTGGCATTTTCAATTTCAACGATTATAAATTTTGTTTTACTGCTCGGATTTTTAAAAAAGAAAAAGATTTGGCTCGACTTACCAAAAATTGTCAACTCAACTTTTAAAATAATTATTCTAAGCGTGGTGACCGGAATTGTAATTCAAGGCATGAAAACTATTTCGGGCAATTGGGTTGATATGCAGAGATTTTGGGGTGTTTTAACACAATTTGTGGTGGCATCAATTGTTGGTGGCGGAATTTATCTTGGTTTGGCCTTGTTTATAAAAATGGATGAGGTCGCCGTCTTTAATGTTTTTGTGAATAAATTTAAAATGATATTTAGAAATGGAAAATAAGATTCGAAATTTTTGTATTATTGCTCACATCGATCACGGCAAATCAACTTTGGCCGATCGAATGCTTGAGATTACCCAGACGGTTTCTAAACGCGACATGAAAAATCAAATGCTCGATCAGATGGATCTCGAACGTGAACGTGGGATTACGATCAAGCTTCAGCCAGCCACAATGAAATGGAAGGGTTACATTCTCAACTTAATTGACACTCCGGGTCATGTCGACTTTTCGTATGAAGTTTCGCGATCACTGGCGGCAGTCGAAGGGGCAGTGCTTTTGGTGGACGCGACTCAGGGAATTCAAGCCCAGACACTTTCGAATTTATATTTAGCGATGGAACAAAATTTGACCTTGATTCCCGTAATCAACAAAATTGATTTGTTTAATGCTCAAACCGAAAAAGTCGTGGCTGAATTGGCCGAGTTAATTGGTTGTGAGCCGGAAAGTGTCATTCAGATTTCAGCCAAAACTGGTAAAAATGTCGAAGCGGTTTTAGAAGCAGTAATTGAAAAAGTTCCGCCAGCTAAAATTGAAATCGAAAAACCAGCTCGAGCACTTATTTTTGATTCAAAATTTGATGAATATAAGGGCGTCTTGGCCTATATCCGAGTGGTTGAAGGCGAATTTAAGTCAAATAGTCGCTTGATAATGCTTGCCACTGGCAAAGAAGTCGAAGCAATCGAAATCGGAATTTTTCATCCAGAATTGGTCAAACGAGATAGCTTGAGTTCTGGAGAAATCGGCTATATTGCGACGGGCTTAAAAGACGTTTCATTTTGTCGAGTTGGAGATACAATTGCACTCGCCAAAGATAAGTTAGTTGTGGAACATTTGGCGGGATATAAGGAAGTTAAGCCGATGGTCTTCGCGGGAATTTATTGTAAGGAAGGAAGTGATTTTGGCAAACTCAAAGAAGCACTCGATAAATTAAGTCTGACTGACGCTTCGTTGGTTTTTCAACAAGAAAGTTCGGTGGCTCTCGGACCTGGTTTTCGTTGTGGATTTTTGGGACTTTTGCATCTCGATATTGTTCAAGAAAGATTGCGACGAGAATATAATTTAGATTTGATCATTACTTCACCGACAGTTGCCTATAATATTTATAAACGCAATGGCGAAATGATCGTGATCCACAGTCCCCAAGAATTAATCAAACGCGAAGAAATCGAATCAACCAAAGAACCATGGATGCGAGTTGAGATTGTTACTCCCGAAGAATATATTGGTTCGATTATGAAATTAATTCAGGACAAGCGTGGTCAGTACAAAGATATGGTTTATTTTAGTCAAAAGTTATCAACTTTTGCAAAAAATGTTATTATAAATGCGGAGATTCCTTTGACGTCTTTAGTCTCAGATTTTTATGACGCCTTGAAAGGTGTGTCTTCGGGGTTTGCTTCGATGAATTATGAATTTCTCGAATACCGCCAAGCTGAAATTCGCAAAGTCGATATTTTGGTGGCAGGAGATTTATTTGAATCGCTTTCAGCAATTGCTTATGAAGACAATGCGACTTCTGTTGGTCGCAAAATTATTGAGGCCTTAAAAAATAATCTGTCGCGTCAAATGTTTGAAATTAAACTTCAGGCGACGATCGGTGGTAAAATTATCGCCTCAGAAAGAATCCCAGCAATGCGTAAAGATGTGATTGCTAAGCTTTATGGTGGCGATGTCACCCGCAAAAGAAAATTGCTCGAAAAACAAAAGAAGGGCAAAAAGAAAATGCAATCTCAAGGCAATGTTGATATTCCAGCCGATGTCTATCTCAAAATCCTTAAAAAATAAAAGGTAGAAATAGTCCCAAAAGCATTGCGATAATCACAAAGACAATAAAGACTTGAAATATTCTGTGGGAAAGTTTTTTAGCTTTAGCCATTTTACAAAATTTATTTTAGGACTTCATTATACACATTATGAATCAGCTTGGCAAAATTTTAAAAGATGATGAGGAAATTATTCAAGAAGTTAGACAGCACTTGATTGTTTTTGGTTGGCCAATGATAATTAGTTTGATGCTTTTTCTAGTACCATTTTTCTTGTTATATCCGCTATTTGGATTGGGAGAATGGGGAGTTGCTATTTTTGGGTTAATGTTAATTTTGGGAATTTTTTTAGCAATTAAGACTTTTGTGATTTGGTATGGCAATTCTACAGTTTTAACCAATAAAAGAATAATCTTTTTTAGCAAACGAGGCCTGTTGGATAAAAAAATACTGAATGTTGAATTAGAAGTGATTGATGATGTGATTTTGCATACGCAGGGATTTTTAGCGACTGTTTTGAAATATGACAATCTGAAATTAACCATTGTGCGTCAAAGTGTGGTTAAGAAAAAATGGCTTTATTGTATTCCTGATGGGGCAAGTTTTCGTGAAAAGATTTTAGAGATGGTTAAAATTAGTAAAGAAAAAAAAGAACCAGTTTTGTATACCGCTGAAAGTATTCTTGAAAAAACTCCAATGGTCGAACTTTTTAAAGCGTTACGCCAAGTTAGAATTAGCCTTGGTGAAGAAAAATTTAATGAAATTTTAAACAAAGAAGAATAATGCCTTTACCTCAAAGATCTATTGAACAAAGAATTTTTTACTCACCAATTTTTGTTATTTTTTTATTAATTATTATTGCCCTGACTATCTCTGGCTTGTTTAAAATTTTTTATAAGGCTCAAAAAATTAAAACCGAAACAGCTCAGCTTCAAACCCAAGTTAGTGAACTAAATGCAAATAATAAAGATTTGTTGGGTAAAAAAGAATATTTTGCTTCGGCCTATTTTATTGAAAAAGAAGCTCGTTTGCAATTGAACATGAAAAAAGCTGGTGAAAAAGTTATTTTTATTGATTATAGTAACGAAAAAACTACTAATGCTGAGAGTTTAAAAAGCCGAAGTCAATTGGTACTAAACTTTTTAGATTGGTGGGCATATTTTTTTAAGCATGGAAAATAAAATTCCAAAAACTTTACTAATTTCGACTTATTTTTTACCTCAAATTGGTGGGGCTGAAAATTATCTTTATAATGTTTATTCTCGATTAGAACCAGAAAATATTTTTGTTTTAACTCAAACCAAAAATAAAATTAGTGAAGCCGATTTTGATCATCAGCAAAAATTTACAATTTGGCGCACAGATTTTTTTGATGGAAAATTCAAACCGACTTGGTGGCCATTGATAAAAAAAGTTAAAAAGATTATTTTGGAAAATAAAATTGAAACCCTACATTTTGGTCATTATGCTCATTATATTTTTTTGGTACGTTGGCTAAAAATGCCTTACGTGGTTTATTTTCACGGGACCGATTTGGATAATTATTCACAAAGTTTTTTTGGTCAGTTATTAATGAAATATAATATAACTGAAAGTTGTAGAATAATAGTCGGCAGTAATTTTTTGAAAAATAAATTGCTAAAAATTTATAACCAGCCAGAAAAAATCGAAGTCATTAATCCTGGACTAAATCTGAGTGAATTTGAAATTGTCGAAACCAGAGACCAGCTTCGTGAACAGTTTAAAATTGGTAACAATACCAAAGTTATTCTTTCGGTCGGGCATTTGAATTATAGCAAAGGATTTGATTTGGGAATTGAGGCGGTGAGAAATTTAATTCAAGCCGGTCATCAAATCAAATATTTTATTTTAGGGGCTGGTTCAGAAAAAGAAAATTTACAAAAAATGATTGGAGATTTTGGACTTGATAAACAAATTTTCTTGATAGGTGAGATTAGCGATCGTCAAGAATACGCAAAATATTTTAAAATTGCTGATTTATATCTCGGTCCTTCGCGAAATGAAGGCTTTGGGATTGTGTTTTTAGAGGCTCAGGTCAATAATTTGCCAATTGTAGCTTATCGAGTCGGTGGAATCGAGGAGGCGGTAGGGGAAAATGTTGTTTTTTCAAAATCTTTGAGTGTTGAAGATTTACAAAAAGCAATTTTAAAAGGCTTACAACTTGAGGTAAAGAAAGTTGAGGTCGGGCAGTTTGACTGGGGACAAAAGTTGGCAAAGTTTAGAAAAATATTGTATAATGCTTAAACATTTAAAATTAAATAACCATTAAGTTAAAAGTATGAGTAAAGATTTAGATGCAAAAATCAAAAAAATTACCTTAATAACTGCCGCCGCCTTATTGGTGGTTATTATTGCATTTTTTGTAGTTTTGGGTTATGGGCTCAAGAATAAACATTGGCAAAACAAAACAACGGCCGTGATTACCAAAATTATTCCTTACCGAGCAGCTACCGTCAATGGTAAATCAATTCGTTTTAGTGAGGTTCAAAAAGACACCGACACCTTAGTGTATTATTATCAAAAAATGATCAAAGATACTGGCGAAGGAATGATGCCAGAATTAGCAATGATTCAAGAAAACACTCTCGATCGTTTGATCAAAAATATTTTAGTTGAACAAGAAGCCAAAGCCAGAGGTATTGTTGTTAGTGATTACGATATCAAACAAGAAGTCGATAAAGTAATTACCGAGGCTGGAAGTGAAGAAGAAGTAACCAAAAAATTAAACGAAATTTATCAATGGACACTGGATGATTTCAAAGAAAAAGTCATCATTCCTTATTTATATGAACAAAAAGTTTCAGCTGCCATTGCTGCTGATAAAGATTTAATCGCCGCTGCTAAAACTGAGGCTGAAGAAGTTTTAGCCAAAGTCAATGCTGAAGGTGCTGATTTTGCAGCCCTAGCCAAAGAATACAGTGATGATCCTGGTAGCAAAGACAATGGTGGAGATCTTGGTTGGTTTGGTAAAGGTTCAATGGTTCAAGCTTTTGAAGATGCAGCTTTTGGCTTAGAAAAAGGCAAGATTTCGGGTTTAGTTGAAACAGATTATGGTTTCCATATTATCAAAGTCAATGACAAACGTGCGACTGATGGCAAAGACGAAATCAATGCTCAACACATTTTGATTGCTCCAAAAAACTTTACCACTTGGCTTGAAGAAAAAATGGCTAGTAGTGATGTAGTTAAGCACATGAAATTTCCTAAAGCCGACGAAACTGTTGCTCCAGCTGTAACCGAATAAGTAAACAAAAAAAGACAAATTGTCTTTGAATGTGGTATGCTATTTGAAGTTTGTTGTAGAGGATGAGAAGATGGCGTGCCACTCGAAGCGTAGCCGTTTTAAAGGCTCTTATAAATCAACATGGCCCATGCTCGTTTTGACGAGCTACGCAGGGCATTCTCTTCGCTACGCGAAGAGTGGAGCCAATGGTGAGAGTCTCCGCCCAAGGCGGATGCGCCTCGGGCGCAGAACTCACGAAACACGTAACTCGTTATAAATATTTTAAGAAAGTAAATCTTTGGAGCCAATGGTGAGAGTCGAACTCACGACCTACACGTTACGAGTGTGTTGCTCTACCAACTGAGCTACATTGGCCTGTTTAATAATGGTCGAGCTGAATTGCTCGATATGGTCGAGCTAAGCTCGATGGAGCGGGATACGAGAATCGAACTCGTGTCTCAACCTTGGGAAGGTCACGTAATAGCCACTATACGAATCCCGCTTTTAGTAGTCTCTAGTATATAAAATTTTTAACCTTTTGAAAAGGGGAGAGACATGATTCATTTCAAAAACATCACCAAAATTTATCCACCAGACGCTTGTGTTTTGGAAAACATAAACCTTTTTATTAAACCAGGTGAGTTTGTTTCAATTATTGGGCAGTCTGGCTCAGGTAAAACGACGTTAATGAAATTATTAGTGGCTGAGGAAAAAGCAACTGAAGGTGAAATTATTGTCGGTGGTTGGAATATTAGTGATATCAAGCCCAAAGATGTTCCTCTCTTGCGCCGTCAAATTGGTAATATTTTTCAAGATTTTAAATTATTACCAAACAAAACTGTTTTTGAAAATATTGCTTTTGCACTACATGTTTGTGATGCTAGTAATGCTGAAATAGATCGAATTGTGCCCCAAGCAATCAAAGTTGTTGGTCTTGAAGGTAAAGAAGATCGTTTTCCGAGACAACTTTCTGGTGGTGAAAAACAACGTGTGGCAATTGCACGAGCTTTATCACATCAACCAAAAATTATTATTGCTGATGAACCAACTGGTAATCTTGATACTCATCATACTAATGATATCATTGAATTACTTAAAAAGATTAATAGTTTTGGAACAACAGTTATTTTGGTTTCCCATGAAAAAGATGTTGTTAATCGTTTAAAACGTCGAGTTGTTACTTTGGAAAATGGTCGAATTATTTCAGATCAAGAAAATAGTCGTTATGTATTATAAAATATGTTTACACGTCAATTAAAACTTGCTTTTCAGAATTTTCTACGTAATTTTTGGCTATCATTAGCCACAATTGTGATTATTTTGTTGTCACTTTTTTCAGTCAGTATTTTATTTGGATTAAACGCTTTGGCAAGTGAAGCAATAAATATTTTAGAAGAAAAAATTAGTATCAGCTTATATTTGAAGCCTGAAGTTGGTTTGGAAAAAGCAACCGAAATTAAAACTGCCATTGAGAGTTACCCACAAGTTAGTGGGGTTTACCATATTGCCAAAGAAGAAGCTCTCGAAAGTTTTCGTGAAAAACATAAAGACAATGAATTGATTTTACAATCATTAAATGAAATTGAAAAAAATCCACTAGGTGATACTTTAATTATTAAGTCAAATAATGCTAGTGCTTATCCAGAAATAATTGGTACTATTGAAAATGCGGAATATAAAGATTTGATTGAAAACAAAAAATTTAACGAAGAATATAAAAGTATTATTACTAGATTAGATGAATTAAGTAAAAGTATTCGCTGGATAATGCTTGGATTAATCGGTTTGTTTATTTTGATTTCGACATTGATAATTATCAACACAATTCGGATTACGATTTATACTTATCGTGAAGAAATTGGGATTATGCGCCTTGTAGGAGCAACCCAAGGATTTATTCAGAGTCCATTTTTGATGCAATCATTTTTCTATGGGCTAGTTGCTTGGGGTGTCCATTTGGCAATTTTATTTCCAATTATTTCAGCTTTACAGCCATATATTAATAATTTTGTCGGTTCTGATGGTATCAATCTAGTTCAATATTTTACTCAGCATTTTGTAGTTATCTTTGGAGGAGAGCTAGTGGGAGTTTTATTATTGACGCTCTTAAGTAGCGCCATCGCTATGCGTAAGTATTTGAAGGTTTAATCTTGAAATAAAATTGGTTTTGTGCTAATCTTTTGAGTGAAATTGTTGAGATAAATTGAAATAAGTAGAATATTTTAAAATCGCATTTAGTGCTCGGCCTAGCTTTCGAGCAAATTTAAAAATCATATGCAGTGCTCGGGGATCGTCTAACGGTAGGACAACAGGTTTTGGTCCTGTCAATCGGGGTTCGATTCCCTGTCCCCGAGCATTGGATGTGATTTTTTGTTATAATTAGGTTATATATTTTTTAAAAAATAAAATGTCCCCCCGAGACTA